>CAZUZJ010000012.1:0-21323 GCA_964624225.1 uncultured Desulfobulbia bacterium
ACTTTTGCCTCCTTTGGGCGACTGCGCCGATGCGCACGGCTGACGATATTCGGCAGGCCTACGCCATGTTTGACACGCAAACCGAGGCCGTAGTCGGGGTGACTTCCTATGAAATTTCCGTTTTTTCGGGTTTTCAGATGGATGCGGAACACGGTCTGGTTCCTCTTTTTCCGGCCACGTTGCGGTTGCCAAGCAGCAAGCAGCCGCCTGTTTGCGCCGTGAACAGCTCCTTGTGCTGGGTGCGGGTCCGGGCCTTCGAGCAGCACAATACCTGGTTGCCGCCGCGGTTGAAGGGGTACCTTATGCCCCGCAGGTTTTCCGTGGATATCGATACGCAGGATGATTGGGATTTGGCGGAATATTACTACCGGAAATATTTTTTGTCGCGGTGAGATGAACGTGCTGGAAACGGTTTTGCCACCAGGTCGAAGGGCGGGATGTCCAGGGCATACTTTGTGATGGTTGCCCCCAGGCTGGGGGGACTCGATGTTGTTCTTCCGCTTCTGGGTGAACTCAAGAGAATATCACCGGATGCGCGGATCTATTTTGTCTTCATGGAGTCGCTTGTCTGGCAGGATCTCAAACGCGACGCATTCATGCGGGGAGAAGTGAACCGGCTGGCAAATGGTGTCTTCCGGCTCTGCTGGAATGAGCCGGGATTGGCAGGGAGATTGAAGTCCCTCTTGCGGCTGGTGCCCGTCCTTGCTGTCATGCTGCAATCGCCGGGCTTCATCCTGCTGCACACCCGGGGGGGGAGCTCTTTTGTCGTGCGATGGCTGGTGAGGCTTGCCCATGCAATGAAAGGACGCAGTTATCAGCACTTTAAAACGCTGGTGCCGGTGATTTTCAAGCAATTGCCCACGCAAAAACAGGGAGAGGGCGGGGCGGACGACGGTTTTTTGAGTTTCAGCCAAAAGGATATCCCCTATCTTGCCCGGTGCGGATGGGCGAAGATCTATCCGGTGGGCTATCCGAGGTTGTATGCCTCGTGGTTGAAACGGGTACAGGATATCGCCCCTGGTTTTCTTGAGAAGGAAATCGGCATTCCTGTCAACCCGGAAAAGACGGTGGTGTTGTTTCTTGGCTCGTCGGTGCCTGGAATATGGGAGTTTTCGGAAACCGAGGAATGGATTCGTGATGTTGTTAATGTTCTTGTCAGGACGATTCCTGATGTCCGCATCCTGGTGAAGCCGCATCCCATGGACAAAAAAGAGCGATTGTTGAAGGTGCTTGAGCAGGGCGGTTATCGGCATGTGTATCTGACCTATCTGCATGTCTCGCTGCTGGCCGCCCAGGCGCGTTTTGTAGTGGCCCGCCATACGTCGACCATCATCGACGCCCTGGCGGCAGGACGGCAGGTGATTCAATATCAGAAATTTACCGAACAATGGCTCAGATATCATCCGGAAAAAAGTATCTATCCGCAGCTCGGCTCGATTCTCGTGGAAGATCGAACCGCTCTTGAGGAGGCGATACAGCGTGTTCTGGCGTTGCAATTTATTCCCCCTGACCTTGCCGCCGTCCTCGGTCATGTTGAAAATGTGAACATTCTGCTGGAGGGCGCATGAAATTTGTCGTGGTCGGCTGCGGTTCCATCGGCAAGAGGCATATCCGCAATCTGCTCGCCCTGGGGCACGAGGTAACTGCCTATAATCGAGGGGAAGCGCGTCGGATGGAGGTGGAGAGGATTTTTGCAATTCCGGTGTATGGTAGGCTGCGGGAGGCACTGGAAAATTGCAGGGCGGACGCGGTTGTCATCGCCACCCCGCAAAGCCTGCACGTGGAGCAGGCCCTGGAGGCGGCCCGGCGAGGCATGCACCTCTTTATCGAAAAGCCGCTATCGAGCAGTTTGGCAGGACTTGATGAACTTGAACGCGAAGTCAAGGCGCGGGATCTGGTGACCCATGTGGGCAGCAATATGCGTTTCCATTTCGGCCCCGCCTCTGTGCGGGAGAGGCTCGTTGCCGGACAACTGGGGAGACCTCTGTGGGCGGCCATCTGGGGCGGCATGTATCTGCCGGCATGGCATCCGGAAGAGGATTACCGGATGATGTACAGTGCCAGGCGCGATATGGGGGGTGGGGCGGTCTTTGATTTTATTCACGAGCTTGACCTGGCACTCTGGCTTTTCGGCAGGCCGGAGATGGTGGCCGGTATGACGGCGCGGAGCGGCTGGCTCGATATCGAGACCGAGGATCTTGTTGATGTCATCCTTCGTTTTGCAAACGGCTTGCAGGTGAATGTGCATCTTGATTATCTGCAGCGGCCGTATCAGCGGGGAATCCGTATTGTTGGCGATCGGGGATGGATTGAATGGAATATGGCGCGCCAACAGGTCGAGGGCTATGACTATCAGCAGGGCAAAATCGTTTCATCTCCCTACCCCGAGGACTATGACCATAATGATATGTATAGAGAGCAGATGCGGTATTTTATCTCCTGCCTGGAGGAGAAGCGACAATCAGCGTCGGATATCCAGGCGGGAAGGCGTGCTGTGGAACTCGCTTTGCAGGTAAAGCAATCATCTGAGAAAAATACGTTTATTACAGGATAGATCATGCGTATTCCCATGGGACAGAGGGATGTTGGCGAGGGACAGAGGGTTTTCATTGTTTTTGAGGCGGGGCCAACGCATACCGGACTTGATTGCGCCAAAAAACTGGCCGCTTTTGCCAAGGAGGCAGGAGCGGATGCCGTCAAGTTTCAGATCACCGATCATAACAGGTTGATTCACGACCGGACTCTCCTGTTTTCCTACAAGGTGCAAAAGAGCCGTGATCCCAATGACATAGAGACAGTGACC
This sequence comes from uncultured Desulfobulbia bacterium, assembly GCA_964624225.1. Classification (GTDB taxonomy): domain Bacteria; phylum Desulfobacterota; class Desulfobulbia; order Desulfobulbales; family SURF-16; genus DB1. The sequence continues at coordinate 2,804 of CAZUZJ010000012.1, forward strand.
GAACCGCTGTTTGATATCTGGCAGCGCAGATACATGCCAGAGGAGAACTGGAGGGAACTGAAAACGTTTTGCGACAGGATCGGCATCGATTTTTTTGCCACCGTATTCTCGCCGGAGGATGTCGATCTTGTCTGCGGAATGGGATGCCATTCCATCAAGATCGCCTCCCAGGACACCAATTATTTTGATCTGATTCGCTATGCCGCCCGGCAGGGGCTTCCCATCCAGCTGGATACGGGCGGCAGCACCATCGGGGAAGTGGAACGGGCGGTTGACTGGATACGGGAGGCCGGCAATGACCGGATCATTATCAATCATTGTCCATCGGGGTATCCGGCCAGGCTCGAGAGCATCAATCTGCGGATTATCAAGACGCTGAAGCAGATCTTCCCCTATCCGGTGGCATTCTCCGATCATACTCCGGGCTGGGAAATGGATATCGCCGCCGTGGCGCTTGGCGCCCATCTCATTGAAAAGACCATCACCCTGGATCGGACCCAGCGCAGTGCCGAGCATATGATGTCGCTGGAACCGCCTGAAATGGCAGGTTTTGTCAGGATCATCCGCGAGGTGGAGATTGCCCTGGGAACAGAAAGGCGGCTACTTTCTCCCGAAGAACGGGAAAAACGCGAGGGTGTCCGCCGCTCCGCCTATCTTGTCCGCGATGTCCGGCAGGGTGAAAAGGTGCAACGTGCCGATTTTGAGTTCCGGCGCCCGGGATACGGGATCAAACCCCATGAGTATGAGAACATCATCGGATTGACCTATGCCCGGGATCTCCAGCGTGGACACATGCTCGGCTATGGCGATCTCTAGAAGAATTATGGATATGGAAGCTTCATGTTTTTTCATGCCTCCCGCAGTGGCAATTGACAGGCGGTGAATCGTTTATGGATTATTTTCAATCAGGGAAAAATCCGGTCTTTTTTATCGCCGAGATCGGCGGAAACCATGAGGGTGATTTTGACTATGCCAAAGAGCTGTTACGGCTGGCCATTGCTTCGGGGGTCGATGCGGTCAAATTCCAGATCTATTCCGGAGATACCCTGGTCAGCAGGATCGAAGGAGCGGAACGCAACAGGCATTTCAAGAGGTTCGAGCTGACCAAAGAGCACTATATGGAACTGGCCGCCATCTGCCAAAAGAACAGCTGCATGTTCATGGCGTCCGTCTGGGATGGTGACATGCTGGCCTGGATCGACCCCTTTCTTCCCATCCATAAAATCGGCTCGGGCGACCTCACCGCCTATCCTCTCATTGAAATGCTGGTTGCCACGGGAAAACCGATTATCCTTTCCACCGGTCTGGCGACACTCGCCGAGGTACGGGACACCGTGTCCTTTATCGATCAACTGGATCCCTCCTATCTTCGGGACAAGAAATTGGCCTTGCTGCAGTGCACCTCTTCCTATCCCTGTCCAGATGAAGACGCCAATCTGAACGCCATGCTCACCCTTGCCGGGGAATTTCGACTGCCAGTGGGCTATTCCGATCATACCATCGGCAGTGACGCGGCATTGGCCGCGGCCACCATGGGGGCGGAAATCCTGGAAATGCACTTTACCGACAGCCGGGAGGGCAAAACATTCCGCGATCATCATGTTTCCATAACCCAGCCGGAGATGCGCGAGCTGTTGGTGAAAATCCGCAGGGTGAAGGTGCTGCAGGGGAAAAAGAACAAAGAGCCGGCTCCATCCGAGATTGCCAGTGGTCATCGGATCTCATTTCGGCGATCCGTTTATGCCCGGCGCGATATCGGCCAGGGCGAGACGTTCTCCCCCGACAATCTGACCATTCTTCGCCCTGCCCACGGCCTTGATGCCAGAAAGTACGACAGGATGCTGGGAAGAAAGGCAAAACGGGCCTTTACGAGCCATGAGGTTCTGACCGATGACGACGCATTCTGAAATGACGCAGACGGCAAGATCGTTCGCGAGCGCCGTCAGGGCATACCATAAGCCAACCATCTGGAACAGCATCCGACGATACCTGCTGACACGCAAGGCGGGCGCAGTCGGCCCCGGTCTGACGGTGGACGGCAATGTCCGTTTCCTGAGGCATCCGGGCAATATCAGCTTGGGGAGCAACATCATTCTCAAGGAGGGGGTGCGGCTTTGCCCCGCCCGGTCGGATGCATCTATTGAAATTGGGGATTGGACGACCATCGGCTATCACACCTTTGTCTTTGCCAGCTACCGTATCACCATTGGGGCAAATTGTCTGATCGCGCCATTTTGTTATCTGGTGGATGCCAATCATGGCATCAAGAAGGGATCTTTGATCCGGGCGCAGGAAATGACCGCCTCGCCCATTATCCTGGGCGATGATGTCTGGATCGGGGCGAACGTGACCGTGCTCGCCGGGGTCACCATTGGGAGCGGGGCGGTGGTCGGGGCCGGCTCGGTGGTCACCACTGATGTCGAGGCGGAGAGCATCGTTGCCGGGAGTCCGGCCAGGTTGTGCGGGTATCGAAAATCATGAAGCGCATCGGTGTGATTATTTTTGCCCGTTTTGATTCGACAAGGCTGCCGGGGAAGGCCCTGCGCGAGGTGAACGGCAAGCCGCTCCTTGATTATGTGCGTGAGCGGGCGGAAATGATAGAGAAGAATGATGACGTGGTGATCGCCACCTCGGATCGGGCCATTGATGACCCCATCGCCTTATGGGCGGCCAGCAGGGGAATTGGGTGTTTTCGCGGCTCATGCGATGACGTGGCCGGCCGGGCCTTGCACTGCGCCCGGCATTTCGGATTTGAGGCGTTCATCCGCATCAACGGTGACAGCCCGCTGATCGATTTTAACTTGCTCTCCCATGCCTGCCGGATATTTCAAGCCAATTCGTATGAAATCGTCACCAATGTTCTGCATCGGAGCTATCCGCCGGGTAACAGTGTGGAAATCATTCAGACAGCGGCCATGGCAAGGGCGTATGATTGTATGACCCAGCCGGCACACCATGAGCATGTGACGTCCTATTTTTATGAGCATGCGGCTGATTTCGCCATCTTTAATCTCGAGTCAGGCAATGCGGAACTCGTCGGCATGCACCTGGCGGTGGACACCCCTGAGGATCTGCAGCGGTTTGCCTGGCTTGTCGGGAGGATGGATGGCGGGCATGTTCGTTACTCCGGAGAGATTGTCTATGGCTGGTGTCGGGAATATGAACGGCTCGGGAAAAGAGCCGGGGTGACAGAAAAGAGATGAGCAAAACACGCGATCCGCTGGTAACGGTATATATAACAAACTACAATTACGGAAAATTCCTGAGGCAGGCGATTGAGAGCGTCCTTTCCCAGTCCTTTGCCGATTATGAGCTGATTATCATTGATGACGGTTCCTCCGATAATTCGCATGAGATTATCGCGTGCTATGAAAATCATCCGAAAGTCAGGATTATCCTCCAGGAAAACAAGGGACTCAACCGCAGTAACAATATCGCCCTCAATGCCGCGCGGGGTGAATATGTCATGCGGCTCGACGCCGATGATTTTCTTGATCCGCAGGCCCTGCTCGTCATGACGAATATTCTGGAGGCCAATCCGGATCTGGGCCTGGTCTTTCCTGATTATTATTATGTGAATACGGAAGGAGAGATTGTCGGCCAGGAAAAGCGGCATGATTTCAAGGATGTTTCCTTGCTGGACCAGCCGGCCCACGGAGCTTGCACCTTAATCCGCAAGAGATGTCTGCTGGGGGTGGGCGGCTACAGTGAATCTTTCCGGTGCCAGGACGGCTATGATCTGTGGCTGCGTTTTATCGAAAAACACGATGTGCGGAATGTCGGTTTGCCCCTTTTTTATTACCGACGGCATGGCCAGAATCTCACGAAGGATACGGAGTTCATTTTAAAAACACGGGCGGAGATTAAAAAGAGGCATGCGGAAAGGATCCGGAAGAAACCTTTCGATACCCTGGCCATTATTCCCGTGCGCGGTAGATATATTGATCCGGGCTGCCTCGCTCTTTCTCCCCTCGGCGACAAGATGCTCATCGACTGGACGGTGGAGGAGGCGCTTCAGGTGGCCGGCATCAAGAAGCTTATTGTATCTTCCCCCGATGGAAAGGTATTGAACCACATCCGTTCCCGCTACGACCATCCGGCAATAATCCTTGACGAACGTCCGGTGCATCTGGCCCGGGAGAATGTTCTCCTGTATACAACCGTCAGTTATCTCCTGCAGAAGTACACGCTTGATTTTGATCCGCAGGCCATTCTCATCTTGTCTCATGAATTACCTTTCCGGTCAAAAATGTATATCGAGAAGGCTATTAATACGATGCGTATTTTTGATGTCGACTCCGTAATCCCCGTTTTGCCGGAAAATGATCTTTTTTTTCAGCATAACGGCCATGGCCTGCAATTACTGGATATCAATACCGAGGATGGTCTCCGTTTTGAACGAAAATATCTGTATCGGAAATTACTTGGCATGAGTCTGGTGACCAAAAAAGCCTATCTTGAGCAGAAGCGAGAACTGGATGGGAAAATCGGCCATGTTGTCTTTTCAAAAAAATCGGCGTTCACGGTAAAAAGCTCCATGGATTTGGATATTGCCAACTATCTTCTTAGCATTGACAAGAAGATATCTTAAATAAGAAAAATCGACTTAAGTATCTGAATTCTCGGCACGATGGTAAAATTTCATTGTCTTCATGGGGGTACGGAATGATAAGAATTACGATGCGCCTCCGGGAGAAAAAAGCCGTGATTTTAGGTTGGGTAACCAGACTTTTATATTCCGGAAAAAATATCCTGTTTGGCAAGAATCTTAAATGTGATTCGGTTCCAACAATAATCGTCGACGCAAAAAGCAAACTGACTATTGGAGATGATGTGATACTGCGCCATGACATAGAAATACGTGCGCATAAAAAATCGACAATGAATATCGGATCATCTGTGAGAGTTGATCGGGGGGTTAGAATTTTGTCAAATAATTCTGCGATAGTGGATATTGGCGAAGGAACGCGCGTTGGACTCTATTCGGTCTTGAATGGAGGAGATTCTATTTTTATTGGGAGGCAATGTTTAATATCTGGACATGTTTATATTCAAACCAGCATGCATCGTCATCAGAAAGGCACTTTCATCCAATCGCAAGGGTACGATCATGCACCTATTGTTTTAGGTGATGATGTTTGGTTGGGAGCACATGCTGTGATCTTCCCCGGGTGTACACTTGGGCCAGGAGCAATTGTTGGAAGTAACTCGGTTGTAACAAGTGATGTTCGGCCGAACGCGATTGTTGTTGGCGCGCCAGCTCAAGAGACTAAAGAGCGAGAGTAACGCTTCTCCTTTATGAAATTGTATGGATAAACTTTGATACCAAACGCAATGAAGCGTAACAGGAAACCTGGGGTAATTCAGAGAAAATTATCTGCCAACGTCTGCAGGCGGTTGTCGGGGGCAGTGCGGGTAACGAATGGGAACGAGTTCATATCCTGAAATTGCAGTTATTGACTGCGGTATCGGCAATCTGGCCTCCATCCAGAATGCCCTGAACTATATTGGCGCGTCATCGGAGATTATTCGCGATCCGGCCAGGTTGTCCGGATTTGTAAAAATTATTCTCCCCGGGGTGGGGGCCTTTGGCGAGGCAATAGCGAATTTGCGGCAAAAAGGTTTTGATGAAGCCCTCCACGAAGCCGTGACTCGGGGCGTTTCTCTTTTTGGGATCTGCCTGGGGATGCAGCTTCTTTTTTCGTCAAGCCGGGAGTTCGGCTTTCATCCGGGGCTTGATCTGCTACCGGGAGTTGTTTTGCCTTTGGAGGAAATTGCTGGAGATCTGTCGGTTCCCCATGTCGGCTGGTCGGTGGTGCAAAGGGCTGGCGATTCACGGCTCCTGGCAGGGATAAGTGATGAAGATCTCTGCTTTTATTTTGTCCATAGCTATTATTGCCGGTCCGCGGACCGGCAGGCGGTCACCGGCGTGGTGACCTATGGCGAGTCCATTGATGTGATTGTCGAGACGGAGAATCTCTTTGGCTGTCAGTTCCATCCGGAGAAGAGTCAAAAGTCGGGCCTAAAAATTCTGGAAAATTATCTCAAACTATGAATCTGCGACGATTGATCCCGGTCCTCTTTATCAAGAACGGTCTGATTGTCCGCAGTGAAGGGTTTCAGTACCATCAGATCCTCGGCAACATCATTAACGAGGCCGCGCGCTACAACGAGTGGAATGTCGATGAACTGGTCTATATCGATATCAGCCGGGAGAAGCGATATGACGCCAGAAGGGATGATCACTATGTGAAATCATTCACCACCCTGGAAGAGATCATCCAGGCCATCTCCCGGGTTTGCTTTATGCCATTGACCTTTGGAGGAGGAATTCGCACCCTGGAAGACATTGATTTGCGGATTCGATCGGGCGCGGACAAAATTGTCCTCAACACCGGCGGCTTTGAAAACCCCCGACTGATAACCGAGGCCTCGAAAAAATATGGCAGGCAGTGCATCATGATGTCCGTTGATTATAAGGTAATAAACGGCACTCCGCTGTTGCACACCCGGTTTGGGGAGACGAATAGCGGGGTGTCGATATTTGATTGGATTCAGGAGTGTGAAAAATTGGGGGCAGGCGAGATTTTTCTCCATGCCATCGATCGGGATGGCGTCGGCAAAGGCTATGATCTGGAGATGATCGCTCGGGTTGCCGAACAGACCAGATTGCCGGTCATCGCTTGCGGCGGCGCGGGAATGCTGGAGGATTTCATTGATGTGTTCCAGCAGACGGGGGTGTCCGCGGTTGCGGCCGGCAATATCTTCCATTTTACGGAACGTTCCTATCCCCGCGCCAAGAAGATGCTGTTGCGTGAAAAGATCAATGTCAGAAAATAGTATGGACTGAAAACCATGCAATATTGTTCACAATGTGCTTATCCCGCCGTTTCCGCCGTGGCCCTGGAATTTGATCATGACTATATCTGTTCCGGCTGCCGGGTCAGCCGGAAACGCCATGAAATCGACTGGGAGGAAAGACGCCGGCGACTCGAACAACTGGTTGAACGCTATCGGAGCAAAAACGGTGGCAATTATGACTGCATCATCCCGGTCAGCGGCGGCAAGGACAGCTATTTTCAGACTCATATCGTCAAGAATGTCCTGGGGTTGAGGCCGCTGTTGGTCACCTACCACGGCAATAATTACACGCCAACCGGCATGGAGAATCTCAAAAACATGCGGGAGGTTTTTGATGTCGATCATATTTTCTATACGCCGAGCATCACGGTGTTAAAAAAACTCAACCGGCTTGCCATGCTGCTGATGGGCGATATGAACTGGCATGCCCATGCGGGAATTTTTACCTATCCGATCCGGGTGGCGGTGCAAACCGGGGTTCCCCTGATGTTCTGGGGTGAACACGGGCGTATGGAGTTGGGCGGCATGCATTCCTACAATGATTTTGTCGAGTTCACCTATCGGTACCGCCATGAGCATGCCTGCCGGGGCTATGAATGGCGTGACTTTATCAAGGCGGCCCCGCAATACGGTGAGGAACTGGCGCAGCAGGAGATGCTCTCCTGGATGTACCCCAGTGATGACCAGATTGACGAGGCGGGGGTCAGGGGGCTGTATATCTCAAATTTTTTCAAGTGGGATGCCAACGAGCATGGTCCCATGGTCATGGAACGCTATGGATTCAGGCAATCCGATGAACCTTTTGAGCGAACATACCGGCGCATGTCCAATCTGGACGACATGCATGAAAACGGTATTCACGACTATATGAAATTCGTCAAATTTGGTTACGGCAGAGCAACGGATCATGTGTGCAAGGATATCCGCTCCGGCAAAATGACCAGGGAACAGGGGATCGAAATTATCCGGCAGCGAGATCACATCAAATCCGGGGATCTGCATCGCTGGCTGGAGTATGTCGGTTGGACGGAAGAGAAGTTTGATCAGGTGGCAGACACCTTCCGCGATCCACGGGTCTGGTGGATCCAGGATGGGCAGTGGTGGAAAGACAATATCTGGGGTGAACCCTCCGCCTACGGCCCGGTGGCGCTCAAGGATGCGGAGAAAAGAAAAATTTTCGAGAAGAAGTGCGTGAAATGGCAGATCTGACGCGGATGGAAACGACCTCTTTTTCCCAGGAGGATATACGCCCTGCTCGTTTCGATGAGGAGAAGGAGAGATGTATTGTCAAGGACAGGGATTTTCTGCTCGCCCGCAAAGAGCGATGGCAGACCATCGCCTGCCCGGCCTGCGGGGAAGCTCGCTGGACGCTGTATGGAGAAAAAAACGGTTTTCGCTATGTCGAATGCTCTCATTGCGAGACGGTCTATACGAACCCCCGTCCGGAAGAGCAGCTCCTCGGTGAATTCTATGCCAGCTCGCAGTTGTATAGTTTCTGGAATCACTTTATCTTTCCGGCTTCGGAGGAAACCAGGCGAAAGAAGATCTTTGTTCCTCGTGCGCAGAAGGTACACGAATATTGTCGCGAGTGTGGCATCACGAACGGCACATTGCTGGAAATTGGGGCCGCCTTCGGGATTTTTTGCGAGGAGATAAACAAACTCGACCTCTTCAGGCGCATTATCGCCTTGGAGCCGACCCCTGATCTGGCCGCCACCTGCCGGGAAAAGGGCTTTGAGGTTATTGAGAACACCATCGAATCGCTATCGGAGGAGGATTTTGCTGATGTGGTTGTTGCCTTCGAGGTGATCGAGCATGTCTTCTCCCCGCAGAAATTTCTGGAGATATGCCACAGGATACTCCGCCAAGATGGCCTGCTGATCCTCACCTGTCCGAATGTCAAAGGGTTTGATCTGCTGACCTTGCGTGAACGTTCACGTTCGTTCGATCATGAACATCTCAACTACTTCCATCCCCGTTCATTAAGCTTGCTGCTTGAAAAAAACGGCTTTGGCGCCATCAGAACGGAAACCCCGGGCCAATTGGATGCCGGTATTGTCCATGAAAGGGCGGTGGCCGGAGAAATCGATCTCTCTGAGCACCATTTTCTCCAGGAAGTTTTGTTGCGGCGATGGGATCAACTGGGGAAAAGTTTTCAGGAGTTTCTCAGGAAAAACAACCTTTCCTCGCATATGTTCATCTTCGCCCGGAAATCCTCACGGTGAAAAACTTCCAAGGAAAGCAGGGAAAAGAATGAGCGATAAACTGGTCCTCAGTCTTGATCTTGCCCAGTGCCCTTTTGACCGGGCGGGAGTGATCAATTTTTTTTGGCCTTGTTCGCCGGAAGACCTCCTGCCGGTGAGGGATTCACTTCTGGCGGAACTCATTCCGCTGTTGCGGGAGGAGAAGAAAGGGAAGAACGCCGAACTCGCCAATGCCCTGCAAATACTCTTTAAATGGTTCTGCATGGAAATTTTAAAGGTTTACGATGCATGTGCCGTACACCGACGTTTTCAGCAGCGAGGCTTCGCTCTTTCCGTTCCGAAACGTTTTCAGCTTCTTTCCAGTTTTGGTCAGGGGCAAACTCCGGACGTCACCTTTTTTCAAGGTCTTGCGCCCGGTCCCCTGCCCGGTTTACATATTCCCCGTGCCGTGAAGCGATTCTTCTATGAAATGAGGTGGAACAGGCCGGGGAAAAGGGTTTTCATGCCCGCTAATGTCAAGGAAGATATCTTTTTCCTCTATCCGAACAGTCTCATGCTCCAGCATACCCGTGAAACAGAACATGTCTTCCGCTATTGTGTCCTGGCCGACTGGTTTCACTCTTTTGATGCGAAGGTCCTGACGGCGGGTTGCTGTTCTGGCCCATCAGGTGGAAGCCTGATCGATGCTGTTCTGGAATGTGCCAACAAGGCCTTTGGCGCGGGCAATGAGGCGCTTTCCCCCTCAGCCGGAGTCTACCTCCGGAACTGGATGAGCCAAGCCGGAAATTTTGTTTCGTTCCATATGCGGTCACTGCTGGCGAACCGGGAAAAATTACCGCATCATTTATGGACTCCAAGCCCGGCGAGTGTCATGTGGTCGAAATTGCTTACTCATGCCGTACGTCTTAATGGCGGTTATGTAACAGCTCATGATCATGGCTATGGTGATGCGCATCATGAGCAGCTTGCCCATCATTTCGTGGATTTTGATGCCTGTGATGAGTTGTATGTATATAACAGGAATCAGGCCGAAGTGAAGCGGCGAGAATTGCGGAGCGCTCTTCTCTTTAACAGTCCTCCTGAAATTACTTGTCCTCGATGGCAAAAGCTGAAAAAGGCGGAAGGGGATGTGCCGATGAGGGTGATTGAACGGCCTTTAAAAAGAATTATGTATGTGCCGACAGCCTTTCATGGACCCAATGTCAGGTATAGACCTATATTGAGTGATATCGTTGCCTTTGACTGGCAGGTCCGCCTGTTGAGCTTTTTCAAGGAAATGGGCATCGAAATTCTATACAAGCCCCATCCAGAAGGATTTTCGCGCCCGCCCGCCGGTTTTGCCGAATATTTCGGCTTTCAGGAACTGCATGGACCATTCGAAAAGATAAAAATCGAGGTTGATGCCTATCTGATTGATTTCATCTCCTCTTCGACAACCGCGACCATCCTCAAATCCTCATTGCCGGTTATTTTTCTCAATCCCGGCTATCCAGAACTTTTTCCCGAAGCGGAAAAAATGCTCAGGAAAAGAGCATATGTGCTGAGTTGCTGGACGGATTCGGACAATCGTCTGCGGGTGGACTGGAGGTTGCTGGAGAATATCGTGCGAAAAGAGAGACATGAATTCACCCATGAATTCGCGGAATACTTTTATGCTGATAACTGAGACGTCCGGTTTGTCCGGTCCGAGAATACCTTTTTTGCAAAAAAGACCAATTAGCTGCCGATGTTGAACCCTGTTGCCATCATTTCCTCGCTGATATCCTACTACAAGCTGTTCAGCTTTTATGTCGGCCCGCGTCTTTATCTTCTCGTTGTTCTTATGTTCAGCACTGGCATTGTCGACGGTATTGGTCTGGGACTGTTTCTGCCGTTGCTCAATATCGAAAAAAGCGTGGAAGAATCGGACAGGATTACCGCTCTAACCCGGGAATTTTTTCACTTTTTGGGGATCGAGGCGGGCATAGGTTCGATAGTCATCCTGATCCTCATGGTCTTTCTGCTGAAAGGATGCATCTCTTTTTGGCAGCAGTACATCATTGCCAGACTGCTTTTTCGTTTGAAAAAAAGGCTCAAGTTGCAGATGGCGCGGCAGTATGCGCTCATGGATTATCGTACCTTTACCGGACTGAACATGGGCTATCTCAACAATATTATCACCACGGAAATTGATAAGTTCTATGCCGGATTCACATATTTTTGCGATCTGCTCGTTTTTTCTCTCCATGTCCTGATCTATTTCTCCTTCACCGCCGCGCTCAATTGCAAGATGACCGCCTTTGTCGTGCTGGCCTCCCTCGTGACCCTTTCATCACTGCGCTTTCTTTCCCGTCACTCGGCAACGGTATCGATCCGAGAAACCAAAAGCAATGCCGAGGTGCAGTCCCTGTTGATTCAGGGCTTGCATAACTATAAATATCTGAAAGCGACCCATTCATTTGGCGTTGTTCTTGATAAACTCCGGGAGAAACTTTTTGCCCAGGCCCAGTCCGGCATGCGACTCCAGGTGCTGGGAAGCATCATGTCCTCTGTTCTTGAGCCATTGGCGGTTTTGTATCTCTGCCTGCTCATTTTTTACCAGATTTATATCGAGGGAGGCACCCTGTCGGAAGTCTTCGTTCTCTTTGCCTTTTTCTACCGCACCTTTTCCAGGGTTTTTAATGTGCAGGTCGCCTGGCAGAAGTTCAGCGGCAAACTGGGAAGCATCAGGGAGGTTGAAAAGGCAAGGAGCCTTTTTGCCGAAGAGCGGGAGGCGGACGGAGGTTGTCCTTTGGAGAATGAGCATGATTGTGATCTGGTTTTCGACCATGTTAATTTTTCCTACGACAAGAAGCAGGTTCTTTATGATATTTCCCTTACGGTGCCGGAAAACAGCAGTGTTGCCATCGTGGGCGCATCGGGGGCCGGCAAGACCACCCTTTTTGATCTGATTACCGGCCTTCTCAGCCCCCAGTCAGGAAATATTTCCTGTGGAGCCATTTCCTACTGCGCAATTGACAAGGCGTCGCTTCGTTCCCGTATCGGTTATGTGACGCAGGAGCCGGTTATCTTTGATGATACGGCGGCCAACAACATTTCCCTGTGGCAATATGACCCGCAAAATGATGCAAGCAGAGAGCAGCTGAAAGAGGCCGCCCGTCTTGCCCATTGCGCGGAATTCATCGCCGATCTTGAAAATGGTTTTGATTCGGTCATCGGCGAGAAGGGGGTGAAACTTTCCGGCGGTCAGCGGCAGAGGATTTCCATCGCCCGCGAACTTTTCAAACGACCCCGGATAATGATCTATGATGAGGCGACGAGTTCCCTTGACAGCGAGTCCGAGCAGGCGGTGCAGCGGAGCATTCATGAGATGAAAGGGACACGGACGGTTATTATCATTGCCCACCGGCTGTCGACAATCCGCCACTGTGATTATCTCTATGTCCTGGAAAAAGGTCGCATCGTCGAAGAGGGGACCTTTCAATCTCTTTATGACAAGGAGGGCGGGCATTTCCGTCGGATGTGTCTGGCACAGCAGTTGTAGTCTGCGAAAGTCTTTTCTCTGGTTGTGAGATGGGGCGTGCAGGTATTGATAATCCGGAGAAAAAAGAAAACGTATCCTATGAAAGTTCTCGTCGTCTCCAGTAAGTTCCATCCCGAATATGCCGGTTCAGGCCTGCGAGCCGCTAGAACGTATCAACGACTGCGGCAGAAATACGGCGTGGAATATTTCGTGCTGTGCAACGCCGTGCAATTTGCCGAACCAGCGGAATATCATTGGGAAGGTGCTGCGGTTACAAGAATAAGTAGCCCGGGATGGATGATCGATAATGACCATTATCATACGATGGGACAAAAAATTAAAAGAAATATCAAGTATTATCATGAGTTTTTGCAGACCATCAGATGGTTAAGGCGGCAGCGGTTCGATGCTGTTCATATTTTTGGCAAGTCGGCCTCAACTGCCGCCGCAGCCCATTATTCACGGTGGTCGAAAAAACCGTTGATCGTGGAGTTGTGCAACAACATGGCGGTTCTGTCTCCTTTTGTGCCGTTGTTGGGTACAATGGATCGCGCTGATCTGCGGGAAGGAGCCGTTATTGTAGCTATTTCAGCGGAACTGGCCAATATGTGCCGCAAACACGGTTACATGGAAAATGTCTGGAGCAGGCCGAATCCCATTGATGAAAGCCGTTTTTATTTCCGCCCGTTGACTGAGCGTCTGTCACGGCCCTGTTTTTCCGCCGAAGATAAGGTTTTGGTTTATATTGCCAAGTTTTGGCCGCAAAAAAATCATATCTTTCTCCTTGATGTCCTGGCCCAGCTTCCGGAAAAATATAAACTGGTGTTGGCGGGACCCTGTATTCCGACCGGCGCCAATGCGGCTCGGGATGCCCTGACCGTGGCAGCGATAAAAAGACGCATTGGGGAGCTAGGGCTTGCCTCCCGGGTAAAATTGATTCCTGAGTATGTTGAGAGTGAACGGTACATCGGCGGCGCGGATGTTTATCTCTTTCCGGCCAGCAATGAGGCCTTGGGAACACCTCTGCTGGAAAGTTTGGCCTGTGGAGTTCCGGTTATCGCCAACAGTGATGAGAAGGCTTTTTGTCAGTGGATAGAAAACGACATAAATGGGTATCTCTGTCATCTTGATGCTGGGAAATGGGCGGCAGCGGTTCTGGCAACAGAAAAATTTACTCCGCGACACCGCCAGGAATTTTCGAAAAAAATTCTTTCCCTGGCATCATCTCAAGTCCTTGATAAACAGTATTTCCTGATCTTGCAATATCTTGTCTCCGGGGCAAAATTTTGTCCCGTTTCCGTCGAACAGGCTCTTGGGCGATGTTGAAGTGTACCAGTCCGCTGAAAAAGCCAGGGAAGACTTTTCCAACAGACTGGTAAGCCGATCTGCTTTTGAGATGGATCGGCGCAGTTGCATGTGGTAACCGGTTTGGGGCCACCCGCGTTTTTTAGCAAACGCATTGAAATAAAACTCTGTCCACTTTGGTCGGCAATGTGTCAGAAAAAAGTACATATTTGGTGATATCCATGCATAACATATACCTTCTCTCTCCTTATGTTGAACGAAAATACGAATTTACACAAAACAGCTTGGAATATCTCCGGTTTTATCTCATGGATAATGGCTATGAGGCAACAATGATAGATTGCGCTCATTACCCCCAGGATTTGAAGGAGGTGATCGCCATACTCAGCAGAGGTGCCAAGCCGATTATTGGCATTACCGCCTACACGCGAGAAAGATTCCATGCCTATCACCTCATAAGAACGATTCGTCGGGAAATTCCTGACAGTTTGATCGTTGTCGGAGGCCGACATTTCGGTTTTCTGCCGGAAGAAACCTTACTCGAACTTCCGGAAGTAGACATCGTAGTGCGAGGAGAAGGGGAAATAACCTTTAAGGAAATCTGTGATGCCGCAACCAGCAACACTGATTTTGTTACTATTCTGGGAATATCATATGTCGACAATGGTGAGATCAGGCACAATCCGGACAGGCCGTTGGAGGAGGATATCAACAAATTCCGCAATTTTGATAAAAATTATTTGCCTGATTTAAATAAATATTCTCTTCTCTTTTTGACAAAAACTGATCACAAAAATAAATATTTCTCAATTTATGCCACCAGGGGATGTCCAAACAGGTGTGTATATTGCAGCTTGACAAGCAACAAAGTGCGTTACAGGGATATTGATAGTATTATAGCGGAAATTGAAGAAAAAATTGAAATTACTGGAAGCAGATATGTGAGTTTTGGAGATTCTTCGCTGACAATAAGCAAGTCTTTTGTTACGAAATTATGTGACGAAATTATCAAGAAAAAATTGAATATTCATTTTAGTTGTTATAGTCGAGTCAACATTGATCTTGAGCTGTTGAAACACATGCGGAAAGCTGGTCTTGTAGCTGTGGAAATTGGCCTTGAAAGCGCTTCTCCAAAAATTCTCAAATCAATAAAAAAAAATATTAATCTCGACCAATTTGAACGTTTTTGCAGGGAAGCACACGGGTTAGGGATAAAAATATATGTTTTTACCATGTTGAGCCTCCCTGATGAAACAACGGATGATGTTGACAAAACTCTGGATTGTTTAAGAAAAATGGCAAAATATATCTATTTTGCCACTATGCAGGTAACCAGAATCCTGCCTGATGCGGCTCTGTGTCAAATGGCTAAGGATCGAAATATATTCCCTGAAGATTTCAATTGGTTCCGTCCATACATCAGGGATATTGATATTGCCTCTTCCCATAAATCGTATAATACCATCCCAATTTACCGAGAGCTTCTGTCCGAAAATGATATAAAAGAAAAATTAGAAGAGTATGAGAAACTCAGGATTAAACATTTTACTTACTCAGAAAACATCAAGGAGATTCTGATCGCCTGTATGAAGATGTCGGTGTTGAAAAATATTTCAACGAAACAATGCGTTCGGTTATGCAACAAAATGATCAGCGCGTATAAAAATACAAAAAAAGAAAAGTATTATCGTTAAGTATATCTTCAAGGACAATATGTTGAACAATGGTTGAGCCGAGGCCCTCATCAGGAAACATGAATAAAGAATTTTTTATTTGCAATGATCCGGCTTATGGTTGGCATAGCCTTGCAGTAAAACACTCTTTCTGTTCTTTTAAAGGATTTGTCATTATTAATAATATTGTCTCCGAAGGAGATGATGCTGCGAGGGAAGTTGTGGAGCGGTTGGGCGGTACAGTGCGAAGAGAGGTGATCTCTTCTCTGCTCAGATCTCTCAAAGGTGATTTCTCGTTTATTGTTGAGAGGGATGATGCGGTAATTGCCGCGGTTGACAAGATACGAAGTTTCCCGATCTTCTTTTTGCAAAATGACAAAGGGCTGTTTCTACTCGGCAACTCTGCCCGTCTGTTGCAGAAAAAATTATCCATGGCCTTTTTTGACCAAAGTGCCTTACGTGAGTTCCAGATGACCGGTTATGTCACCGGGCAGAATACCTTGTGGCGGGGTATCAATCAGTTGCGTCCGGGAGATTGCCTTTATTTTGACAAAACATCCGGGCATTGCGAGACATGGTCGTACCGGAGTTTCTACTCTGCCAATAAAGAAGAGAAGAGCGAGAAGGAGTGGCTGGCGGAGTTTGACGCGGTCAATGAGGAGACATTTCGTGATGTGATCCACTCTCTACGCGGCCGACCCGTTTGGGTTCCGCTCAGCGGCGGACTTGACTCCCGGCTGGTGGTGGCCATGCTGAAGCATCAGGGGTATGAGCGGGTAACAGCTTTCTCTTACGGGCCGCCGGGCAATTACCAGGCGGAGGTTGCGCGCCGTGTTGCCGCCCAAATCGGGGTAAAGTGGTTTTTTATCCCCTATACCCATCACATGACGAGAAAACGATTTCGGGAGGAGAAGAGAAAAAGGTATTTTCTTTACGCCGACGGGCTGTCTTCGGTGCCTTTTCTGTCGGATTATTATGCCCTGGCCTATCTGCAGGAGCAGAAGATCATCGACCCTGATGCGGTGATCATCAACGGCCAGTCGGGTGACTTTATCACCGGGGGGCATATTCCGGAATCCTTCGTTCAGAAAAGCGGAAATGGATTGGCATTTCTGGTCGAGAGCATAATCCACAAGCACTATTCCCTGTGGACCGACCTCAAGGACCGTGAAAACATCAGCCTTGTGGAGAAGAGACTTGCCGCCCATTTTGCCGCCTTCCCCCCCCCAACTTGTGTCCAGGATCTGGCAGATCTCTTTGAACACTGGGAGTGGCAGGAACGGCAATCAAAGTATGTGGTGAATGGTCAGCGGGCTTTTGAATTTTTCGGCTTTGATTGGCGTCTGCCGCTATGGAGTGATCAATATTTCGATTTCTGGCAGAAAGTCCCCTGGCGCCTCAAGATGAACCAAGAGCTATACAAAAAGTATCTGCGCAAAAAAGATCCGCTGGGGGTGTTCTCCATGGATCTGCCGGCTTACTATGTCTCGCCCCGCTATTTACTATTATTTTCTCTTCTGGTAAGTATAGCGGCAAAGTTCAGCCACAGGGGAACCCTTGGCCTGGAAAACAGGTTTCTCAAATATTTCATGTATTACGGGCCGTTCTATGCCTATCTGACCTACCGGCAGTATCTGGAACATTCGGATCATCACCGGAACGTCGTGTCATTTCTGCTATACGAGGTTCTCAAAAATGCGGGTGACGGTTCTCTGTCGCTTGTAACACCACAACGTCGTTCCCTGCTGTCTCGATCCTGAAACGCGGGAAACAGGATCAGCTTTTATTCCAGACGAGTGTCATCATGAATGTTATCGGAATCCATGACGGGCATAATGCCTCCGTTGCCCTGTTGCAAAACGGCAGGATCGTTTACGCCCTTAGCGAGGAGAGGATCTTGCGTCGGAAGAATGCCGGCGGGATGCCAGGGAATGCCGTGCGTCGCCTTCTGCAGGACATGAGGCTTGCGCCGAGCGATATAGATTGTGTGGCGTTAAGCGGCACGGTGGCTCCCCGTCCGACCTGGTATGACAGGGAGTTGATTGTCAAGAGATATGAGGAGCAGTGTGCCGCTGGATTATGGCAAAAGGATGGTGCGCCACGGGAGAGAAAAGAGAGTAACCTCTCTCAGACCGCCAGGAAACTGCTGCGGAAGCTCGGACAGAAGAGCGCCTCTGACGAGTATGGCGAAAGGCGTGGAAAAGAGATTGAGCTGCTCGGTTTCCCGGCAGAGCGGGTCGTGTCCCTTGATCATCACGCCTGTCACGCGGCGGCGGCCTATTATAGTCAGGGCGATTTTGATCGGGAGGTCCTTTGTCTGACCAATGATGGTGGCGGAGACGGGCTTTGCGCCTCGGTGAATATCGGTAGGAACGGCCTCATTGAGCGAGTGGCGCAGACGGAGCAGATGCACTCATTTGCCAGCCTTTATGCCAGGGCCACCTTTCTGATGGGCATGATGCCCCTTGAGCATGAATATAAACTGATGGGACTTGCCCCATACGGGGATAACGAACGGGCCGAGGCAATCAAGGACAAACTGCTGACCTGTTTTGTCTGGGATGATGCCATGCCCCTGACATGGCGAAAAAAAAAGGATCTTCCCCCCACCCGGCTATGGGGTGGTCTGCTCCGTCAGCTTTTTGATCTCAAGCGATTTGATGTCATTGCGGCCGCCATGCAGCTTTTCATCGAGGAAATGGCGATCCGCTGGGTTAGATCATGCATCAGGCAGAGCGGTATACGGAGTCTTGCCTTGAGTGGCGGACTGTTCATGAATGTCAAACTGAACAAGCGCATCCTCGAACTGCCCGAGGTGGATTCCCTGTTTGTCATGCCCTCCTGTTCCGATGAATCAAACTGCATCGGTGCCGCCTATCTGGGCGCAGTGAGCCAGGGCTTTCCTGCCATTGATGTCAAACCGCTGCGAGACCTCTATCTGGGGGCCATATACAGTGACGAGCAGATCGAGCAGG
>CAZUZJ010000013.1:0-1949 GCA_964624225.1 uncultured Desulfobulbia bacterium
GTTTCAATCCACGCCCCCGCGCGGGGGGCGACCAAATCAAAGGTGATACGTTTTGATCCGGAGGGTGTTTCAATCCACGCCCCCGCGCGGGGGGCGACACAGGTAAATATTTTTTTTACAACAATACGATAGTTTCAATCCACGCCCCCGCGCGGGGGGCGACGCATTAATCGCCTCAATGATACCCTTGAAGATGTTGTTTCAATCCACGCCCCCGCGCGGGGGGCGACACATTTATACCTCTGCCCGGGCAAATGAAGTTGAGTTTCAATCCACGCCCCCGCGCGGGGGGCGACGCACGAAGATGGACTTTACGGACTTATCCCCCAGGTTTCAATCCACGCCCCCGCGCGGGGGGCGACCAAAAATGAGTGATTGAAAATCCTTTGAGAAAAAGTTTCAATCCACGCCCCCGCGCGGGGGGCGACGCTGCCGCTGGCATTGACATTTATCTATCAAGGGGTTTCAATCCACGACCCGCGCGGGGGGCGACGTGAGTGACAAGGATGCCGGCGACAGATGCGGTGTTGTTTCAATCCACGCCCCCGCGCGGGGGGCGACTTCGGGTATCATGAGATGATACGCCAAATACCCAGTTTCAATCCACGCCCCCGCGCGGGGGGCGACTGATTTCGAGATAGATAAAAACATACAGCGGCTGTTTCAATCCACGCCCCCGCGCGGGGGGCGACCAAGCAGGCTGGTCGCAGCCCTGGCCCAGCCCGCGTTTCAATCCACGCCCCCGCGCGGGGGGCGACGACTTTACGGACTCATCCCCCAGGATGATTACTTGTTTCAATCCACGCCCCCGCGCGGGGGGCGACACATCAATCTGAACTCCATAGGTCGTCAATGTCTGTTTCAATCCACGCCCCCGCGCGGGGGGCGACCGTATTCAATGAGGTGCGCGTGGGGTGATGTATTGTTTCAATCCACGCCCCCGCGCGGGGGGCGACCGATCTTGATCATGCGAAAACCTCTTGTTTATCAGGTTTCAATCCACGCCCCCGCGCGGGGGGCGACCTTATAAAGGTGCGACACCTTCTCTACCAATAAAGGTTTCAATCCACGCCCCCGCGCGGGGGGCGACCATGATATTCTCCTTTATTATCCGAGTTTTACGCGTTTCAATCCACGCCCCCGCGCGGGGGGCGACCCGATACCTTTGCTGCCCGCGACAATGTGCCCAGTTTCAATCCACGCCCCCGCGCGGGGGGCGACTTGCGTACCAAGATTGATTGCCCCATAAACAGCTGTTTCAATCCACGCCCCCGCGCGGGGGGCGACACAACCCATGACCATGGGTTGTGAACCATGAAAGTTTCAATCCACGCCCCCGCGCGGGGGGCGACTCGCCGGAATGGCCAAGCATAACCAGGGGGACATTGTTTCAATCCACGCCCCCGCGCGGGGGGCGACCGTTACGCAATCGCAAATCTTCCTAAAAAGAGCCAGTTTCAATCCACGCCCCCGCGCGGGGGGCGACATGGCAGCGGCTTCTAGTTTTTTACCCGACTCGCGTTTCAATCCACGCCCCCGCGCGGGGGGCGACAGAATCTCCCGGTATGCCGCCGGGTAGTTGTCGAGTTTCAATCCACGCCCCCGCGCGGGGGGCGACCGTAACGGATACCCTTTTCAAGGGCACGACGCATGTTTCAATCCACGCCCCCGCGCGGGGGGCGACTCTTAGTTTTGTTGATACTTATTTGGCAGAGGCACAGTTTCAATCCACGCCCCCGCGCGGGGGGCGACATTTGCTGCGCACATGGTCAATACCGGGTTATTTGTTTCAATCCACGCCCCCGCGCGGGGGGCGACCTGCCCAGGTACGGTGACCTCAACGTCAGCGGTGTTTCAATCCACGCCCCCGCGCGGGGGGCGACGGGAAGGCATCAAGGTACGCGTACCATGTTTGCTGTTTCAATCCACGCCCCCGCGCGGGGGGCGAC
>CAZUZJ010000013.1:2049-21278 GCA_964624225.1 uncultured Desulfobulbia bacterium
GTTTCAATCCACGCCCCCGCGCGGGGGGCGACTGTTCGTTTGCAATTCCTTTTCCCACCTCCTTTTTTGTATGATATTCCGCGAAGCCAACACAAATCACCTCAAAAAGCTCCATATCGACAAAGCCAATCAGTGGAAAGGCAAGGTTTTCGGGATAATTGCGGTCAGCGCGAACCTGACGGGAATTTCATGGCAACTCATGGTTCGCGCTCCCCCTCAGACAATGAGCGGCCCCTCCTGATCGATCCCTTTCTTGGCGCCGACATGCTCCACCCGATGCTGCCAGTTCGAGCCAAGAAAGTAAAAGCGCAGGCTGTCTGATTCCGGGTCAATTTCATCAATCAGCGTTTGCCGCAAGACCGTCCACTGGGCTGGGTCAACGATGCATTCAAAAACGGAAAACTGCACCCGCTGGCCGTAATTCTTGCAGGCTTTTGCCACCCGCCGCAGTCTTCGCTGGCCGGCCTTGTCCATTGTCGAGACATCATAGCTTACCAGAACAAACATGGGCTATTTCCACAGAAAAACCGGGTACCCGTCAAGGTCACCCCGCAAATGCCGGGCCAGCAGCAGGGCCTGGGCATGAAACAGCAGGCCCACCGGCATTTTTTCCTTGATGAAGGGGTGCATAATCTCTTCCTGCTTGCGGGTCTGATAGGCAACCAGCACCGTTTTGCGCGTTTCGTCATCCATCAGAACCGCCTCGGACTCCATGACACGGAAGCCCTTTCCCTTGACCTGGGAAAGATTGATCAACGACAGGGCAAGCCGGTCAGCAAGAAAGGGCCGGAACTCCTCCATAATGTCCAGGGCCAGACCGGGCCGGCCGGGCCTGTCCCGGTGTAAAAAACCGACAGCTGGATCAAGGCCGACACATTCCAGAGCCGATCGCACATCATGCATTACCAGAGTGTAAAGAAAGGAAAGCAGGCAGTTGACCCGATCGAGCGGCGGCCGGCGGCTTCTCTCATGAAAAACGAAACTGTCTTTCTGCGCGGTGATCAGATTGGCAAAGACGTTGAAATAAACCTGAGCCGCCTCCCCTTCATAGCCCCGGATGGTGTCGAGCGGGATGTCCTGACTCACATGCATGAGGATGGAGCCGAGACGGTCAATCGCGTTCTGCGTCGCCATCACATCAACTTTTTCGGCATGATCGCGCAGGGCGCGCTGCAAGACAGTTCGGCAGTTGCCGATTTTGCCGATCACGGCGGAGCGGGCAATCGATGCTGATTTCTGCCGGTCATCGGCCCAGCGGTACTGTTCCCGCCGGAGCAGGACATTACCGGAAACCGGCCCCTGCACCCTGGCGAGAAAGCGACCATGCTCGGAGAGAAAACTGATGGCCACGTCCTTTTCGGCGCAGAAGCCCATGAGATAAGGGCTGCACGACACCTGACCGAAACAGACGATGCCGCCCAGGGTGTGAATCGGCAGTTGCAAGCGGATCTTGCCGTCAATCTTCACGGCCACCGTCTCGCCTTCTTTGGCCAGATACGCCCCCTGGGTGGTGACAAAAAGGGTGTTCAGATGTTTTTTCATTGTCCCTCGCAGGCCTGAGCCAGATACCAGCCAATCTTTCGCCTTTTCTCCAGAGTCTTTGGCAGGCAGACTTCGTAAAACGAGCAGGAATCACACCGCTTTGTATAAACCGGCGGCGGTGTTCTGCCGGCCGCCATAAGCGCATGCAACTGCGCAGCGGTTTCTTCGGTTTCCCGTCGCAGCGAGGTGGAAAAAGAAACGTCATGCCGCCGCCGATTCTTGCCGTAAAACAGAGCGCCGGTCGGAACCGGCAGCCCAAGCATCTCTTCAAGACAGATGGCCTGGGCGCAGAGCTGCACCTTATCCCAGTTCTCCTTCTTCGCCGTGCCCCGTTTATATTCCACCGGGAAGGGCTGCCACAGACCGCCATGCGCCGGCCGGTGAAACTCCACCACATCGGCCTTGCCGATCAGGCCCAAACGAAGAGAGCGCAAAGGCATGCCGGACACGATGCGCACATCCCCACGTGACTCCCGGCCGCCTTGGTCCACCCGTTCATGCAGCAGCCTGCCCTGGGCGGTGAACAGGTTCTCCTGCCACACCTGCTCGATGTGGATGAGGGCGCACTGCCGGGGGCAGAAAAGGAGATGCTGCAAGGCGGAAAGGGGAAGGAGATCATCTTCGCAATATGGCATTTTGTTAACCCTTGACGATGATATCCTGCACGGTTATCATATCTGCATGATCAAATCTTTTGCCTGTAAAGAAACGGAAAAAATATTCTCCGGCCATTTTTCCAAAAAGCTGCCGCGGGACATACAGGATATTGCGGAACGAAAGCTGGTTATGCTTCACTATGCGAAAACACTGGATGATCTTCGTATCCCTCCGGCAAACCGTCTTGAGTTGCTGAGCGGCAAGAGGCAGGGGCAACACAGCATCCGCATCAACAAACAATGGCGTATCTGTTTTGTCTGGCAGGACGATGGTGTCCACCAAGTCGAAATTACCGATTATCATTAGAGGCGACCGACATGAGAGAGTTTCCCCCCGTACATCCTGGCGAAATACTGCTGGAAGAATTCCTGAAACCTTTGCACATCAGCCAGTACCGGCTGGCCCACGATATCAGCGTTCCTGTCATGCGGATCAATAAGATCTGCCGGGGAGAGCGGGGCATCAGCGCCGATACGGCGCTGCGCCTTGCCCGTTATTTCGGTAACTCGGTGGAATTCTGGACCGGCATCCAGTCCCACTTTGATACCGAAACCGCCCGCATGAATCTTGGTGACCGACTGGAACAGGAAGTCAAAATCCTTGAGAACCAAGCCGCCTGATTGCAAGGTCATCTTATCCTTCCTCGCTAATCAGGTTCATGATCAGCCGGATCATCAATTGTTTTTGCCCGGATTCGCTGGCCGCAGTCAGCAGGGCCAGGGCAACGAGCGCCCGATTGTCGAAACTCCGGGCATTCAGCAGGCCGTTTTTCTGGAGAAACAGCATGAAAAGAAACGAGCCGATCCGTTTGTTCCCGTCCGAAAAAGGGTGGTCCTTGATGACAAAATAGAGGAGATGGGCGGCCTTCTCCTCCACGCTCGGATAAACATCCTGCCCGCCGAAGGACTGCTGCACCGCACCGATGAGTCCGGCAAGGCCATGGCCCCGCTCGTGGCCGAAGAGATCGGTTGCCTCTCCCCTGGTTGCCAGATCGTTTTTCAGGGTAGCAATCGCCTGTCGTATCTGGCCGATATCCAGCACGGTCGAGGCTTCGTGTTTTTTCTCGGGCACCGGCAGCTTGTCTTCGTCATATTGCAGCAGAAGCCGCCAGGTTCTGGCATAGCGACTGACAACATCGAGCACCGCCCGGCCTTCCTCGCTGACCAGGTTGTGGCTTTCCATGGTGGTGGCCAGTAACGCGAGAACCTGCCGCACTTCCGCCACGCCTTTTTCCGCCAGCCGGCGCTGATTGAGCGTATAGCCGCGCACCAGATGATCTTTCAAAACCGAGGTGGCCCAGATGCGGAACTGGGTGCCGCGCTGTGATTTTACCCGGTAACCGACCGAAATGATGACATCGAGGTTGAAAAAGGCTACCGGTTTGTCCGAATCAGCAATATGCATTTTTTGCATATTGCTTTCACGAGGCAATTCCCGCTCTTTGAATAGATTATTCAAATGTCTGGAAATAACCGATTGATCTCGCTGAAACAGTTCCGCCATCTGCGCCTGGGTCAGCCAGACGGTTTCCTCCTTCATTTTCACATCAAGAACCGTCCGCCCGTCCTGGGATTGATACAGGATGATGTCACCGAGTTCTGAAGGCAAGTTTTGCGGTTGTTCGTTTTTTTGCATCATGGCCCCCGCTCCATGTTACCCGTTTTTTTCATTTCAGCCGCTTGCGGTTTTCCGGCTCGCCGTTGACGCCCCGGTTCTGCCACTCATCGGTCAACTCGGCCCGGACGGCGATGCCGCGCATCCGCTTTTCAATCCAGGCGTCGGAATAGCCCTTGGCCCGGTAAAGGGCCTTGGTCCGTTTGGTGGCAAGCTCCGGATCTTCTGTTTCCTGCACCCGCTCGTAACCGACCTTGGCCAGCCAGCGCTTGAATGGCTCGGCCTTGGGTGAGGGAATGGACTGGATGATGCGGAAGAGACCTTCGGTGGTGGCCATTTCCGTCTGGTATTTCTTGCCGTCCCTGGACTCAAGTTTGAGTTGTCGATAAAGTGTCGCCAACTCAAACCCACGCGCAGCCTGCTCCCGCTTTTTCATGCGATACCAGTAATCACGGGGCTTGTCGCTGTCCGTCAAGGCCGCCACCACATCGACCACGGCAAAATGCCATTCGTTGTTATAAAGAATGCGCCAGATTTCCTTGTTTTTAAAGACAATTAGTTTGGTTTGCATATTTTCTATTTCATACAACTTAGGGGAATTTATCAATATTCCACCATGTTACCGTGACTGCTGTTGCCAACCGTCGTTTTTGCAAATTGCTATTTCGAGCTTCAGGGATGTCAGAGTTTTTCGATCAGTTCGACACCTTCGGGATTGGAACCTACAGTCACTGTGTAATCACTGAAAGACCGGGGTGGTGCGTCACCGCAGTTCTTTTTCACAGTCACGAGATCGAACAATTTCTGGGCCGACGCGTTGCCCAGTTCGCTATCGTGTTTGAAGACGATCAGCTTCCTTGCTGCCATTTCTCCTCTGGCTGCTGATCGATCATGATCAAACATATTCTGCAAGGCATCCCAGAACAGCTTCAGATCCTCTTCGGAGAAGCCGGTTTGTTTGGCGAGGGGCGCTGAAATGAAGCCATGGACGCGATACAATCCATAGGGAACTGTGAATTTCCGTCCCATGGTCCGCTCCTTCTCCAGGTCTTTTTCGTTGGTGACCGCCATCCGGGTTATGCTGTGCTCGCCAGTGAAGACCCGGTCAACACTCCTGGCGAAGGCGAATTGAACAGGACCCCGAACCTGACCACACTGCCAATCTCCAGTGGACATCACGGCTCCGAATGATCGAATATCATAGAAATTTTTACACATCCATTTTTGAGCTTCCAAATCAATTGAAACATTTAAAAAATCTTTAACAAAATTGACAACACGTTCGTCAAAGTCGTTTTTTTTGTCCATCTTGCATTTTTTCCTCATATCAGAAATCGAGGATCGAGGATTTAACACTATGTATCGCTCGTTTTCAGCCATTTCTTTTACTCTTAATCCCTCTCCTATAAACTGAATAATTGCTTCAAGATTCTCAGCTGATATTTCGACAGGAATTCGGCGGATTATTGAATCATTTGCATTAAGGTCGTCATAAGCCCTTTCATGCTGACGATTCAGCACGGCTTTTTCTTTGACATAAATCTCATTAGGCGGCTGCTCGCCATGCACCAACCCAACATAGTTTCTCACCTTGCGTTTCAGACAGACATCGGTAACTAGGCCGTTGCCGGTTTCGGGGTCGATACGCGGCAGGTTGCCGGCATCCGGGTCACCGTTGGGATTACCGTCCTTGACATCGAACAGCAGCACGAATTCATAGCGGTTCTTGATAGCCTCACTCATGATTATTCTCCTTTATCCTCATCTTCCTTTTTGTTAAAAAAATCCTGGCGCTGGTGGTAATAGCCGACCGCAAAACGGCCCTGATCTTCAAGGGACAAAGTGATCGGAATGCCGCTGGCCGGAATTTTGTCCATAACCTCCCGCATGAGTTTGTCCAGCCACACCGTGCTCTTGCCGGAATTGCGGATTTTAGCCAGGTGGTGAATGGACAGATCCTGCAGCCGTTTGAAAATGACCAGCGGATTGCTGGTCGCCGCACTGAAATAGGTGTCGCGGATTGTCTTGTTGAGATTCGGTTCTTTTTGCCCTTCTCTTCTGTGGGATTCAACTTGGATTTTTTCCAGGGATGCAAACAATCGGCCCAGTACGTAGCCAATATTTTCATATGTTTTATCAATCATTTCTCCAACCTCCTTTATTGTAATTCCTCGAATCCGTGTAACACGAACCAGGTAACCTTTAATCAAGGCTGCCCGTGCATAAGTGACATTTTCAAGCTGCTTACCTTTATTATCGCACAACCCCTGTTCCGCTTTGACGCGATTTACAATTTTCTGCAGGACAGATAGCGGATAAGGTGTATCGGTTATAACGGCTCTAAAAATATCCCCCGCCAATTTAGGGGCTATATCGCTCTCCTCTCCAAATGGATGTTTCGTTGATTGCCGGGAAGTGGCTAACAGAAGTCTTTTCATGGAAAGAAAGGGAGGAGCATAATCAGCATGAATAATAGCTATGTCTTCAAAATGTCGAACAATTCTCTTTTTTAATGTTTTGATAGAATCATCAAACCAGAAGCGAACTGCAACTCTCGCTTCCATCGGGGCAAGGCCTAGGATGTAGCATTTATTTTTTTCTTCCTCTGGAGGGACTCCGGACTTCACCGACTTAAACAAGGAACGTATTTTCCCGTATGAAACTTCTTCCTCTCCTTTTAAAGCTTCACCAAGAAAACAAGAAAAATCATCCTCGATTGAATTCGGAAATTGCGTCCAGAAAACCGTGGTGGCATCTCCAACCTCAATCCGTTGCAAAGAACCTGAACGGAGCAAATGATTTAGGGCGGTTGTATATGCAAAGGCTGATTTTTTGCTGACAGGAGAATTGAGACTTTGAGACTTCCCATAAGACGTAAAAGACTCTTTGTTAAATGAGGCGACATTTGGATCCTTTTTTGCACCTTTCAAGTTCTTTATAACAACATGGCACAATTCAATGGGTTGGTTTTCTTCCCCTGTTACCAGGCACGTTCCTATCGGCGCATCAGAATCGCTTAATGTGGAAATTCGATCTTTGATTGGTTTCCTCATGAAAACTGGATTTTCATCGTCAACATACTGAAACGATAGAGTCACCCGGCCTTCCATGATATTTTTCCCATATTCGGGATGTTCCAATATCTCTGAAAAGCCATTTTGATCAGACTGCCCATTTCTCAAGAAAGCTAAAATACTCCCAACGGCTTCATCTTTGACATTTCTAAGTTTTTCTTCCATCGTTGAAATAAAGCTTTTAATCTTGGTATCCCCCTTGTTGCCAAGTCCAAAAACAAAGGTTGCGTTATCCCACAGCAGGTTAGCATCGTTGCCGCTGTTCGTATGCTTCAAGGCTTGTTTACCAATAAAAGGAAGTAACGTTGTTCTTCCTGTAAGTCTGCCCTCTCGTTCGGTCTGTATGGATCTAATACTATTAAAATTCCCTTTTCGATCTAAAACGATGAGGTAGTCTAACCTTCCATAAAACCAGCCAGGCGGGGCCACATCACACTCCGGATCGTTGAGCATCCGTTCGTAGTATTCAGCAAGCGCCTTTAAAATCATGACCTCACCTCCACGTTTCGAAGGTCAAGACGGCCGTGCTCCAGCCGAGCATGAAAAAACTGCGGCATGGGCTCTTTGCCGGAATAATCCATGTCAAAAAGCATCCAGCCAAGATCGCGCGTTTCGGCAATGGGCTCGGGTGCTTCCGCCCCGCGTGGCAGGAATTCGAAGTCAACCGGAAACTCCCGGCATCCGAAATAGGGCCGGTGAAAGCACTGACCGTTTGACGCGCGGCGGATAAACATCTGTTCGAACTTAGTCACCGTGTCCTCCGGCCCGGACTGGTCGGTCATGACAAACTGGGCATGGATGACGTAGGCCACATCCCGCAGAAAGAGCCCGGCCCGCTGCTGCCGCTCTTTTTCCACATAGAGCCCAAGATTCCCCCGCCCCCGCTTCATGGCGGTCTTGACCGTGCCGACTGGAATCACCGCACCAACCTCATTGCGGCGCACCGACTCCCATCGCACCGGCTTCAGAACATCGATCTGCAGGATTTTCCAGGTAATAGCCGGCTTCCAGAGGATAGCCTCCAGAACGCCACGCGCCGACGACGGTGTCATCACGTCGTAACTCACTCGCTCCACCTTCATTTCCGGTCGAGTAAAGCAGGCGTTCGCACCGCTCACCCGTAATCGGAAAAGTCCACTTTTCTCCATGCCGATTCCTCCTTGCCTTCAGTCACACAAAAAAAATTTCCGGATCCGCCGTAGAGGCTTCCTCCGGCGGAATAAACCCGTAACGGTCGTCATACAGTACCCGGTCAAGCATGAAAAGCCCCGGATAACCCGACTCCCGGATATATTCTCCGGCAGCAAGCCGACCGAACAGATGCCTGGGAATGCTGATGCTGTAACGGCCCAATTGCCGCAGCAGACTCTTCTGTTTCCAAGGCTCGATGGTTAACCTTCCAAGAAGCTGCACCGCGTCACCATAGGAAACAATAACACTTTCCTGCCAGTCGTCGTCGATAAGCCTGAAACGGCCAGCAGCGGTGCGGAAATAATAATTCATCCGCTCCGAAAACAGCGCCATGATCTGTTTTTCGTCAAGAGCATCCTGGCCGAGCTGCCAGAAACGCTGCCGGAAATACCTTTCGTAATTTCCCGGGGCAAGAAGGCCCTGCAAGGTTTCCGGCAGCAGAAACTCACGAGCGATGCCGGCAGACTGCCGCACATATCCCGGTTGTTGCTCCGGGACGAAAATCACGGTTTTCCCTGGCGTCTTTTTGCCATTTTTCTCCAGCTTTCCTTCCCGGTTGCATCTACCGGCGGCCTGGGCAATGGAATCAAGCCCAGCCAGAGCTCGATAAACAACCGGAAAATCCAGATCAACCCCCGCTTCAACCAGCGAGGTGCTGATCACAAAAAATGGAGTAACCGCACGCACAAGACGCTCTCGTATATTTCCAAGGGCACGAGCCCGATGTTCGGCGCACATATTGGTGGAAAGATGCACTGTCTGCTCGGCAGGGAGCAATCTTGCCAATTGACGGGCATCATCTTTCCGGTTGACGATACAGAGCACGGCCTGCCCTTCAGACTGGAGCGCCGCCGCGATATCCGGCAGAGAGATCGTTGTCAACTCGTCTTGATGGAGAACAATTTCAACCCGTTTCAATTTGTCTGCAAGTCCCTCGGGATTTTTTACAATCTCCGTCACCTTGTCAAAGCCTTCCCTGAACTGAAAATCGAAAGATTCGGTCCTGGTCAATACGGGTTGCGTGGCGGTACACAGAACCGGGGTGACCCGGTAGTGACGGTACAACTCGCGGATAGCGTATACCGCCGGCCGGAGATACTCGGGCGGCAAGCACTGGGCTTCATCAAAAATTACTACACTGTTGGCGATATTGTGCAACTTTCGGCAGCGGCTGGTACGGCAGGCGTACAGAGACTCAAAAAACTGCACCGCGGTGGTGACTATGAGAGGCGCGTCCCAGTTTTCCGCGGCCAGCCGGTTACGAACGGTTTCCCTGTCCTCATCCGGTTCGGCCAAGTAGCTGTGGTGCTCAACCACCGCCTGCTCAAAGCCCGGAATCCTGCGAAATACGTCAGCGGTTTGCTCAATGATGCTGGTGTAAGGGATCACGTATATGATTCGGCTGTTACCGTGCATGATCTTGTGTTTTACTGCATGCCGCAGGGCGAAAGCGAGGGAAGCCAGGGTCTTGCCGCCTCCGGTTGGCACGCAGAGAGAGTAAACCGCAGGCTCCAGTTCCGCAGCAGTCCGGCACTGTGACAGGACATCCGCCCTGATTTGATTGATTTCCGACAACTCTGCTCTGGCACAAAGCTGATCCATGTAAACATCAAAATATTTCAGCAGGTCAATGAATTCAGGGTAATCCTGATTGCGGAGTTCAGATATCCCTCTGTTCATGAAGGCTTCGGTGTCGAGAAAATCCGCGTCAACCACACAGGAAAAAAGCATACGGATGAAGAAAGCCGGATCAGCGCCAGCGGGAAATTTCTGATGAGGCTTCTGTTGATCGGCAATAGCTGACGGGACATTTTTCAGGATCGTCTCCGACTTGGAAGGATCATACATTTTGGGCTTCAATGCCCTTGCGCCGATTTCATCGCTTTCAAAATCGGTTAACCCGGCATGGTGTCCCATGATGAGCCAGGAAAACACACGATCAAACCCTTTCCATCCTTTCAGTGAGGCAAGATGTCCCCCGGCTTCGGAATGAATGACCTTACCTGGCCTAGTTTCCAGATGGCTTTCAAACCCGTTTTCTGCATAGATTTTTGCTTGAAAATCATGGGAATATTTCCCAAGATCATGCCACAGACCCGCTAGCCTGGCCCACTCATCTCCCCCAAAGGGCCTGGCAAACTCCGCAGCCATCTCCGCAACATTCTTCAGATGCTCTTCCAGCGGCTGCCACTTTCCCGGCGGCTGATTTTTCAGACTGTGGGCGAAATAATTCATCATCGTTCTTTTAAAGGTTTTTTTGGATCTATTTATAGGTGTGACGTTTTAGGGTGACAATGGGGTATCCTGCCAACCACCATCTAAACCATTGACATGACCATCTTGACAACCTACAATCAAGTCATGATCACCATGAACATCAACGAAGCAAAGACACATCTTTCCAGCGCGCTGGAGAAGGTGGCCAGGGGCGAGACCGTTGTTCTCTGCAAGCGCAACAAACCGGTGGCGGAAATCCGGCCGGTGAAGGAATCGTTGCGGGAAAAGCGGCCCATCGGCCTGGCGGCCAGGGAGTTCCCCGGCTTCACCGTTGACCGGACCTTTTTCGAACCGCTGCCGGATGACATGGTCACGGCCTTCAGCGGGGAAGGCGAGTGAATATCCTGCTCGACACCTGCTCCTTTCTCTGGATCATTGCCGGCAGCGGCGAGCTTTCCGTTGCCGCCGGCGAGGCCTTCGCCGATCCGGGCAATGAGGTGTATCTCAGCGCCGCTTCCTGCTGGGAGATCAGCGTCAAATGGTCGCTCGGCAAGTTGCGTCTGCCGGAAGAACCGGCCCGTTTTCTTGCCAGCCAGCGGGCGCGGCATTTCATCGAAGCGTTGCCCATTGTCGAGCAGGCTGTTTTTCATCTGGCAAAGCTCCCACCACATCATAAAGACCCCTTCGACAGAATCCTGATCTGCCAGGCCATCGAGCATTCCCTCGTGCTGCTCACCCCCGATCCCCTCATTACCCAGTATCCGGTGCGGACCCTCTGGTAACAGCGTTGCAGCGGTCAAACGTGCAAACGGACAACCGCCGCACTCAACCCTTCATCACCACCGTCATTGCGAGCATCTCCCAAGGCGGGGCGGTGGGGTCAATTTCCTTCACCTGGGCGGCGAAGTTTCTTCCAGCATCCATCTGCAGGGCCGGGGTTTCGTTGAGGTAGGCGGGCAGGTAGCCGAGTTTCCGGCCGCAGGGGCTGTGCACCTCGATGGCCTTGTCGTCATGGGGGTTGGCCGGTTCGCGGATGAGGCGGAGAAGATCGCCGGCCTGGAGATGGCTGATAATCCGCGGTCCGTCGTAGTATTGAAAACCGGCGACATGGCAGGAAAACAGAGGGATGTGGGTGCCGGCTGCCGCTTTCTCCGGACGACCGAGAAAAAGGAAGGCCAGGCCGGAAAGGGCGCTTTTGCAGAAAGTGCGGCGGTTCATTTTTTTTCTCCTTTCGGAAAACATTTGATCGTTTGCACGATCTTTCTTCCTATCCTACCAGGCCTGCCCTGACAACCGATGTCATAGCTTGAAAAAAATGATGTTTTTTCATTTTTCCGGTTCGGCATAGAGTGCCGTCATGCTGGCGATTTCCTGGGCGACGACCTCCCGCAGCCTGGCCGGGGCAAGCACCCGCACTCCGGCGCCGTGGCTGAGGATGCGTTTGGTCAGCTCGCGAAAATCGGCGGCCGGGAAACGCAGCAGCAGAGAGCCGTCGGCTGCCGGGCTGGCCTGCTGTTCCGGGTGCCAGACCTGTTCAGCCACCCACGGCGCGGTTTGCGGTGTAAAACGGAGAATGACCTCGCAGGGCTCATTGCCCTGCATGATACCGAAATAGCGGCGGGTGTATTCCTTGATGGGCGGGAGATTGTCCGGCAGGGTGAGGCGTTCGGCGGTGGGGGCTGCCGTTTTGATGCGCGACAGGGCGAAATCGCGCAGAGCCTCGCTGGTCCCGCACCAGGCGATCAGATGCCAGTTGCCCATGTAGTGCATGAGGTGGAGGGGCTGGACGGTGCGGCTCGATTTTTTGCCGGTGTGCGGGGAGTGGTAGGTGATGCGCAGGGGAGAATCGGCAAACAGGGCGCGGACTGCTTCACGGAAACACCATTCGTTCACCCGGGCGTACTCGATATTTTTGACCGAGATCTTGTCGTGCACCGTTTCCAGGCAGTTTTTTCCGGTGTCGGAATGACCCATGGCCCTGGTGATGATGGTGCAGAGGTCGTTTTTGAGGGTCTGATCGGGAATGGTGGAGGCAAGACGCACCGCCAGGGCCAGAGCAAGGACATTGGCCTGACTGAGCCAGCGGCCCGGCAGCTCGAAGGCGTTGTCGGTGTAATGGTAGCCGTTTTTGCGGCGGACAAATTCGAGGGGGGCGTTGAGCCGCTCGCGCATGAAGTCGATGTCGCGCTGGGCGGTGCGCTGGGAGATGCCGAATTCGGCGACAAGGTGGGTGGTGTTGGGGTAACGGGCGGAGGTGATCTGGTCGTGGAACCAGAAAAACCGCTCATAGGCCAGCTGGTCGGACATCTTTTCCCCCATCGTTTGCGTTCTGTGGCGAGATTACAAAAGAGGTTAGGGAAAGAATAGCCAATCAGAAAAAAAGTGCAAGAAAAAAGCAGAGATTTGTTATGGGGGAGGAATCACGGGCCGCAGCATTTTTTGAATTTTCTGCCGGAACCGCAGGGGCAGAGGGAGTTGCGGCCGGGCTTGGCTACGGTTGTTGCCGGCGCC
The DNA here is from genome assembly GCA_964624225.1 of uncultured Desulfobulbia bacterium. GTDB lineage: Bacteria > Desulfobacterota > Desulfobulbia > Desulfobulbales > SURF-16 > DB1. The sequence continues at coordinate 14,856 of CAZUZJ010000013.1, forward strand.
TCGCTGATCTCACCGTCGATGTAATACCAGCGATCGTTTTCCCGGACAAAACGACTGATCTCGTGCAGCACCAGTACCCGGCCCCCGGAAGAGGCGCGGGCGCTGAACTCCACCAGGGCCTGATCGGCGTCGCCTTCTTCTTCCCGCATCACGTTGAGATGGGTCCAGCAAGGAATGGTGGCCGGGTCGATGGCTGGCGGCCGGGTGGATGGGTGCCAGGTTGTCAGCAGGTAGTCGGTATTTTTGACAACATAGGCGGTGTACCGGGAGCGCATCAGGGCGCCGGGCGAGGGGGCAGGGGTGATGCCGGCAACAAATGGGGAGCAGCAGTCGGCAAATAAACGGCCGGAGCCGCAGGGGCAGAGGTTATGGTCGAGCATGGGTGATTCCTTTGAGCAGCACCGTTCGGCCCAGTTCGATCTCTCGGCCGGTGAGCTGGCGGATGTGCTCGCCCACCACCGGGCACTTGACGGTGAGGAGGAAGTAGAGCGGCGCTATCACCTCGGAGAGTGTCTCGAAATTCCCCTGGCCCTTGCTGATGATGAGGTCCGCCGTGAGAAAGAGGTGGCGGAACTCCTCAGAGCAGTTGGCCAGCGGCGTCCCGGGGCAATCGGTGCCGTTACTGACGATCCGGCAGAGCCGATCGAGTCCGCAGGCGATGGCGTCCGCATGCAGGGCGTCATTGATGATGGGACTCTCCTTGACAACAAAGATGACTTCCCGGTCCAGTTGTTCGATGACCAGCCCGTCAAACGCCAGCTCGCCGCTGTTGTCGCCGAGATAGAGAATCGTCCTGGCCCGGCTGAGATCGGCGCTGAACGCGGCATAATCATTGATTGCCGGTTCCCTGTCCAGGGCCGCGCGGATGGTCCTTTCCATGTCGAAGGTGTGGCGGGCGCCGTAGTCGATGATGTTGCCGGCCAGGGAAAAGAGCAGCGCGGCATAAAGCGGATCGTCCGCCGCCGTGATCTGCCGGCGGATGTGGGCCACGAGATCACAGGCCAGGTGATTGCTCTGTCTTTTCAGTTCGCTGAAGGGGTCGGGGCAGGCGGTGGCCTCGGCGATGAGCCGATAGAGTCCCACCGCGTTTTCCGGCGGGCTTGCGGCCAAATCGATCCCGGCCAGGTAGGCGAGGGCGTGCTGCATGACCAGTGCCTGTTTGGAGGCTGCGGCCCCGGTCAGGCGGACGGTGTGCAGGGCCTGGGAGAGGAAGCAGGGCAGGCAGTCGAGGGTGGTTTTCATTGCGCTGGCGCTGATGCGGGGTCGTGAAAGTAGCGGCCGAGCACGCAGGTGGCGGCCATGGTCGCCGTGGCGCTGATCAGCTCGGGGATGGAAATCTGTTGATTGAAGCCGCCGAGATGCGGGCCGGTGTGGAGAACGATATCCGCCGCCCCCCTGACGGCGCGGCGGGCCTGGGCCGGGGGCAGGCCGCGGTCCTCGAGAAAATCGTAAAATTGTTCATCGCTCATCTGCTGTTGATCGACCTGGCGGAGCATTTCTTCCATGTGGCGGTCCACCCCCATTTCCTCGATCATCCGTTCCGCCAGTTTGTCGAAATCAACCGGCAGCTCGCCCTGATAACCCTCCCCGGTAAAGCCCTGGTAGTAGGAGAGGAAAATCGTCTCAAGCAACTGGCGGAGGTGGCCGCGGTCAAAGAGAAAACGGGCGTCCACCGGTTGACCGGCAGGGTCGAGCCCGGTCATCGCCTTGTCCCGGTTGCGAAAAAAGCTTGCCGCCACCAGCAGCAGGCTGAGAAAGTGGCTGCCGATGTGCCAGTAGAAACGCTCGCCGGACTGCTCCACGGCGATGAAGTGTTCAAAGTCGCGGGCCCCGGTCATGCCCATGTTGGGAAAGCGGCAGGAGGCAAGCCACTGATCGAGCCTGCCGGCCAGCGGCCAGTTGTAAAGGCCGTGATCCGCGCGGCGGTGCCGCTGCACCCGGTTGTGGAAGAGGGGGATGGGGGCGGTGTGAACAATACCGCGGCCAGCCAGATGGCCGAGGATCAGGCTGTTACGGCCGATGATGTCCAGGGCCTGGACAAAGTCGGTGAAGTTGTCCGGCTCGTTGGCGTAGGTGAAGTAATCCCGCCGGGCGATGTAGAGGATGGCGGTGAGTGGTTGCCGCAACGCTGTATCGGCCGGCAGCCGGACAGGCAGGTCGGTAAGCCGGAAGAAACTGGTTGCGTCGCCGACCAGCGGCCGGGGCACATGAAAACCCGTCGGCAGGGTGGCGCGGGAGTGGAAGAGGGCGGCCATCCAGGTGATTTCATCGAGCAGGCCGGAGCTGTTTTCATCGTGGCGGCAGAATTTGGCCACCAGCAGCTTCTCCCTGCCAGCCAGCGGCTGAATCAGACTGCGACCGGCAAAAAAAGGGATGCCGTCCGGGGTAAGATCGAGCTGCCGGAGCAGTGTCTGCCAGCTTGTTGCGCCGGTGACCCTGTCCGGAAACGGTTCGGGCCGGGGGGGCGAAAGAGGCAGGGGCAGGGAGCCGAGGGCCTCGGTGGCCGCCCGATGCGAAGAGCCGGAGGCGTGCCGCAATAGTGCTTGCAGGGCGCGGCGGGCCTGGCGGGTTAGTGTGTCATTTGCCCCAGTCATGAGGAGGGCAAGGCAGCCGGCTGTTTCCCGGAAGAAAAAGAAGGATTGCCGTTCGCGCAAAAGATGCGGATCAACCATCAACTGTTCGAGGGTGTGGATCGTTTCGACCGGAACCTGTTCCGGCGCCGCAGCCACCAGGCGACGCAGGTTGCAGGCCGCGATATAGCGGGCGGGAAATTCGGCCCGGCTGTCAGTGAGGATCAGCTCCTCGAAATGCAGGCTGTTCGTCATGACCGGGGTGATGATGTTGGGTTATTTGCCCCCATAAACGGGGCAGATGTCTCCCTTTTTGTCATGGCTGTGACAGAAAAGTCATATTTGCCGAAAATCATTAAGGGTGTTCCGGAAAAATATCGGGAAAATCCGACTTCTTCCTGTGTAACCAGCTGGTATTACATGATGTTTCCGGTGGATGCCTTGGGTTCTGGATCTTTGGCACGCGGCTTGCTGTTTATTCTTTGTAAAAGAATAAAACAAAGGCGGCTCACTTTAGCATGAAGGGATGGCTGCGCGCCAGGGAAAAACATTTATCAAAGTGTAACTTTCTGCCGAACAGTTTATCAAGGAGCCAGAAGGTGGATGCGAACCTCAAAAAAAGCTGGGAGCCAGCTTGAGGAGGATGTATGAATGAGATAGACAAAATTCAGCTTCTTGCGGAACTCACCCATGAGCACTGTGAACTCAATCACGGGCCGGGTACCCGCCCGGAGGATTTCCCGGCCAGCGACTATATCATCATGCCCTTTGGCTACTCCGAGAATGGCGTCACCGATGTGGCGGTGCGCGAGATGGTGGTGCCGGTCTGTTTTGACTGCGCAACCGCGCTGCTCGGCGACGACTGGACCCTGCTCTACTGTTTTGAATGCTGCAGCAGCCAGTGGGTGTATCGGAAACTCGCGAAAAACCGCTACCGTCACCATGTTCTTTGGCTGCGCGGCTGCCCGCGCTGCACCAGCAAATTCGGCGGTCTCTATTTCCACGATTTTCCGACAGTGGCCGATGCCGCTCATTTCCTCAAGGATCAGATCGGGCGGATGGCGGCCTGATGCAATCAGAGCAGATAGTCGAGGCGGACATTGGAGAGCGCGGCAAAGATCCGGCTCTCCAGGTGTTCGTCACGGGCATAGAGATCCCCCAGCATGGTCCTGATCGTCTCCCGTTTCGAACTGCCGGCCAGCGGGCAGGGATTGGGGGAGGCGCTGAGGGAAAAGACGCCGGCCAGTGACCCCACCTGATCCTTGGTGATGTAGGCGAGCGGCCGGATGACGGTCAGGTTGCCGTCAAACAGGAGCTGGCGCGGTACCATGGTGCTCAGGTTGCCGCTGTAGAAGAGATTGAGAAAAAAGGTCTCGATGATGTCTTCCCGATGATGGCCAAGGGCGAGCTTGTTGCACCCCGTGCGCCGCGCCAGGTCGAATAATCTGGTCCGGCGGTTGCGGGCGCAATGAAAACAGCCGCTTCGGCCGTTTTCCGCGGCAACGGCCTCCGCTCCGAAGGAGGTCTGCTCGATTTTGCAGTCAATGTCGTGCCGGGCCAGTTCTTTCACGGTCGCCGCCGCGACACTTCCCTCGGCAAACCCCATATCGATATGCACCGCATGGAGCGTGTAGCGGATCGGCGCCTTTTTGCGCCATTCATGCAGAACCGCGGCCAGCACCAGGCTGTCGATGCCGCCGGAGACGGCGACCAGGACATGGTCGCCGTCGGCAAGCATCTGATAGTCGTGCATTGCCTTGCCGATCAGACGGCTCAGGGGCTTGGGGATAGTCATGGTCCGGCGCGGCCGCCCGTTTCAGCGGGCGAGGTAACGGCAGTCGTTGAATTTTTCCTGCATTCCCTCGCGGGCGAGCTGGCGGGCGGTTATCCATTTGAAGCCGCGGCTCGACGCCTTGGAAAAGGTGAAGAGGTTGGAGAGCAGGGTCTGCTGGGTTTCGTCAAAGACCCCGAGGCAGAGGGTGGCGCCGCTCTCGACATGGGTGAGTTCATACCTGAAGGAGACCGAGGCCGGCTGATTGACCGAGTATTCGCCGCCGTCCCGCTCGCTGAAACGGATGGCGGTGACGGCAAGAGTTGCGTCGGCGCCGCTCTGTTCACCGATCCGGCGCACCATCTCTTTCGGCGTGCCGTGAAAATCGCCGAGCAGGGAATCGATGCTGGCGGCGGTGAGAAAACGGATGTCCGTGCGTTCGGCCAAAAGTTCTTTTGTCAGTTCCTCCAGCACGGCCGCGCCGGCTTCGAGCTGACGGGTGGTGATGTAGTCGTAACCCTGTTCCGATTTCTGGATTGTCACCGGCAGTACGACGATGGAGGAGACGGGTTTGAGGGGTTCCTCGGCAGCCGGGGGAGTTTTCCCGCCACAACCAGCAAGGACCGTCATCAGACAGCACAGAAAAAGGACAAATGATATGCGAGCTTTCACGGTGTGGCCTCCGGCGAGTGGAAAATTAGAGGGACCCTTTTGATGACAAGGGGCCACGGCTACGGGTAGTGATGGAAGTTGCCTGGTCGAGGGTCTTGCCGAGCGCCTTGAAGATGGCCTCCAGGATATGATGGGTATTGCGACCATAGGGGACCTCGACGTGCAGGGTCATGCCGCCGTGCAGGGAAAGGGCACGTAAGAACTCCATGACCAGGGCGGTGTCAAAGGCGCCGACCTTCTGATCGCAGGCAACGACATCATAGTGAAGGTAGGGGCGGTTCGAGAGATCCACCGTCACCCGGGCCAGCGCCTCATCCATCGGCAGGGTGCAGTGGCCGTAGCGGGTGATGGCGCTGAAGTCGAGCAGGGCTCCCTTGAATGCCTGGCCCAGGCAGATGCCGATGTCCTCCACGGTGTGATGATCATCGATGTCAATGTCCCCCTGGGCGGTCAGGCTGAGATCGAAAAAACCGTGGACGGCGAACAGGGTCAGCATATGGTCGAGAAAGGGAACGCCGCTGGTGATTGCCGCGACGCCGGTTCCGTCAAGGACCAGGCTGAGGGTGATGTCGGTTTCCTTTGTCCGGCGGGTGATGGTATGCTGGCGAATATTTTCCATTAGCAGTTTGATTTGATTTGATTTTTTTGTTGTTCCAACTGGGGTGATTATAGTGTCTGTTATTACCTTGTCATGCCTGGTGTGGCAAGTGATTTTCGCGCAATGTCGATATTTGTCGGTCGCCTGTCTGTTGAAAGCGGCCTCCCTGATCTTATCAACTGCCGGTTTGTCACAGAATGCGAGGTGATTCGCCCCGGCACTGGCGAAGGCTGTCCTTCCCAGGTGTGGATGCGGGATTTTTTTCTGCGCCGCTCAGGAAGCCAATCGGAGAAACGTTGGGAGCGCATCAGTGAGGTTGCGCAATTTCAATAAGTTGCGTTGGTGGTGGTGACGGTTGTCGAAGGAATTGACCATGGTGAAGATTTTTTGTTGACAAAACGGCGGGCTGCCCGTATAGTCACGTTGTTTTTCGCACATACTTACGAAAAAAAAGCGGGAATAACTCAGTGGTAGAGTGCAACCTTGCCAAGGTTGAAGTCGCGAGTTCGAATCTCGTTTCCCGCTCCAGGTAACATAAAAGGTTCGAACATGTTTCGAACCTTTTTTTGTCAATATATCCTTTTGCCGCGTCAGCTTTTGTCTGCGGCCGGGGGATGGAAAGCATCGCAGGCGCAGAGGTTCGCATATGAAAACGTATTTGACCCCGGTCAATGAGATTGAGCGGAACTGGTTTGTGGTAGACGCACAGAGCAAGGTGCTCGGCCGCCTCGCCTCGGAAATCGCCTACCGGCTCCGGGGAAAACACAAACCCACTTTTTCAACCTTTCAGGATAACGGCGACTATGTTATTG
>CAZUZJ010000014.1:0-8470 GCA_964624225.1 uncultured Desulfobulbia bacterium
CCCTGGTGGCCAGCACCATCCGCCGCCAGACCAGGCTGGGCATTCTCATGTGCGACATGGATTTCTTCAAGGAAGTCAACGACACCTATGGTCATGAAACCGGCGACGTCGTGCTCATCAAGACGGCGGAGGTGCTGAAGAGCTGCATCCGGGCCTCGGATATGGTGATCCGTTACGGCGGTGAGGAGTTTATCGTTCTTTTGATCGACGTCAAGAGTCGCAAGGATATCCTTGATCTGGCGGAAAAGATCCGCAAAACCATGGAGGGGACGGTGATCAATGTGCCGGACGGCACCCTGAAAAAAACATTGAGCATCGGGGTGAGCGAATTTCCCACCGACACCAATGGTTTCTGGGAGGCGATCAAGTTCGCTGACGTCGCGCTTTATCGCGCCAAAGAGGGTGGCCGCAACCGGGTGGTCAGCTTTAGCCCTGAGATGTGGCAGGAGGAGAAATATTAGCCTCCGGCGAGGCTCCTCCGCTTTCTATCGGCAGGATAAAGGAGAAGGTGCTGCCAGAGCCGTTGCCGTCGCTTTCCGCCCAGATTCTGCCGTGATGCAGTTCCACCAGCCGTCTGGTCAGGGACAGTCCCAGGCCGGTTCCCTGGTATTTTCTGCTGATCGAGCTCTCCACCTGTTCAAAGGGGGTGAAGATGCGACGCAGATCCTCCTGCTCAATGCCGATTCCCGTATCAATGACCGAGATCTTGACGAGCGGGTCGTCCGGAACATGTTCGTCGCTGTCGTCCGGGGCAACATGCCGGAACCATTCCGCGAGATCTCCCTGTTCCGCCCTGATCGTGATGTGGCCGCCCGTCGGGGTAAATTTGACGGCATTGGCCAGCAGGTTGAAAATGACCTGTTTGAGCTTGCGTTCGTCCGCCGTCATCTGTTGCGGCAGTCCATGGTCAATATCAAGGGAGAAATTGATCTCCGCCTTGTCCGCCTTGCCCTTGACCATAATGAAGCTGTTGGCCAGCAGCTCGGCCAGATTCACCCTCTCCAGACGCAGTTCCAGCTTGCCGGCCTCGACCTTGGACAGATCAAGGATGTCGTTGATCAGCGCGAGCAGATGCCGGCTCGATTGCAGGACGTTTTGCAGGTATTCATCCTGGGTGGCGTTCAGCTCGCCGAAGTGCCGATCCAGGACAACCTCGGTGAAACCGATGATGGCGTTGAGCGGCGTCCGCAACTCATGACTCATGTTGGCGAGAAATTCACTTTTGGCGACATTGGCCACTTCAGCCTCCCGTCGCGCCCGGCTTAACTGGTTGTACGTCTCCTCCAGGGTGTCCATCATCATGTTGAAGTCCCTGGTCATGTTCTCCATCTCGTCAATCGCTTCCTCGCCTTGCGGCGGCGCCGGGAGGCGGATGCTGAGATTGCCCTCTGTCTCGGTCACCTGATGGAGGGCGGTGATGAGCTGGTTGATTTTGTTGAAGACCCGGATCTTGAGGAGGAAGAAAAGGGCGATGGAGATGGTCACCGAGGCAAAAAACGGAATGAGGTTGGCGGTGATCAGACGTCGCCGCTGCTGGACAAAACCTTGCTTGTCAAGGGCGATGGTGAGAAAACCAACCGGTTCGTCAAGGTGATTTGCCAGAGGTGTCGCTCTGGTTGCGTAGGAGATGTCGTTGTGGGTCAGGCTGTCCCCCTGCGGAAAAGAAACCGGATCACCCGAGAAGCTTGTCAATACTGGCTGCTGATCCTGATTGAAAAAAATGATTTCAGCGCCGGCAATTTCGGTCATGTGGCGCAGGAGTTCGGTGTTGGCGTTGATCAGTTTGAGCATGACGATATGGCCGTAGGTGTCCCCTGAATCGTGCAGCAGCGGAACAACGGCCTTGATTGCCAGGATTTTCTCCTGCCCTCCACCGATGTGTCCCGGCATGCCTTGCAGGGCTAAGATGGCGGCGGGGATGTCGGTAAGGCCGACATGCGGTTCCTGGTGGGCGACAAAGATGCTGTATTTCGAGTGGTGGGAGATGTCCGCGCCGAGACGGTTGCAGGCGACGAGGTGCTGGTCGCCGTCAAAGAGCAGGATCATGTCGATGGCGTGTTTGGCCGCGATGGTCTGGAGCATGACGATGATCGGTTTGATCTTGTCGTAATCAAGAAAATCGATAAACTTGCGGTTCTGTTCCTTGATGATGCCCGATACCATGCCGATCTTGTCCAGTTCGTAGCTGAGGATCGATTCGGCGATGATAAGTTTTGATTGCAGCTGCTGATGGAGCTGGACATTAACCTTGCGCGTTTCCTGGATCGACGAGTATATGGCATTGCCGATGATGACGGCAATGAGGAGGATGAAAAGCAGAATGATCTTGCGGATGATGGTGCGGCGTGGCCCTTTTTCCTGCAGCGGCTTCCGGTGAGTCCGGGCGGCAATGACGCGCATCATTAATGTTACTCGCAGGAAAGCCGTTTTTGCATCGTGTCCGTGCCCTGGATCAGGGGAAATCCTTCGGACTGCCAGCGTGCCGTCCCTCCCTTGAGGATGCCGATCACATCATAGCCTTTTATGGTAAGGTATTTGGCGGCGATGGTGGATTGTTTCATGATCCAGTCAGTGACAAGGATTTTCCGATCCTTTGGAATCAAGTGGTAGTTTTCTTCGAGAAAGACCAGGGGGCAGTGGCGGGCGTTATTGATGTAGTTGCCGGCAAGCAGTGAATTATCAAATTTGAAGGTAAGGTTTTCGGTCAGGTTCAGAGTCTGCCTGTCCAGGCTTCTCACGTCAAGCAGAAAGATCGCCTTGTCCTCTTTCAGGATTTTGTGAAATTCGTAAGGGGACAGCTTGGCGATTTTGATGTTCTGCCACTCCTCGCTTGTGGTCAGGGTGTAGTTGAAGGAGCGCCACTCCGGAATGCCGCCGGTCAGGTAATAGACATTTTTGTATCCCTTTGCCACCGCAATCCTTGCGGCCCGTTTGCTGTATGTTCACCTGTCGCTGAGACAGTGGAAAATCAGCGGTAACGATTTATCCGCTGGCAGGGCGGTGGTGGTCTGCATTTTGGTGATGGGGATGTTGATGGAGCCGGTGATATGCTGAAAGGCGAATTCGATTTCGCTTAAGACATTGATGATCAGGAGTTTTGTGTCGCTGTCCATCATCTGTTTGAGTTCGAAGGCGGCGATCTCCCTGTAGCCTTCCAGTGATTCCTCGTCTTCCGGGAGTTCCTGCCCCCGGGCAGCCGGAATCATGCACAGCAGCCCGAGCAGGAGCAGGAAAAAAAATCGATTCAGAGAAGTTGTCGCTCGACTGGTCATCGTTTCCGCTCTTCCTCGCAAAGATTTTTGTCGTACGCCAGGGATGTCTCCCGGTATTCAAGGGGGAGTTTTTCGTCGCGCCAGCGGACAATACCTCCCTTGAGCACCCCGATAATATTGTAGCCTCGACTGGTCAGGTATTTGGCGGCGAGAATCGATTTTTTGTTGGTCCAGTCGGTAATGACGACTCTGGCGTCCCGGGGGATGTTGGCGTGCCATTCCTCAAGATAGACCATGGGACAGATGTGGGCGCCGGTGATAAAGATTTTTTCCAGATTGCAGTCGATGGGGCGGACATCCAGCACATAAATTGCGCTGTCCTTTTCCAGCAGGGCATACAGCTGCCGCGGACTTATCTTGTTGACTTTGATGGCCGCATAATCCTCATTGACCGTCAACGGGTAGTTGAAGGAGCGCCACTCCGGAATACCGCCTCTGAAGCAGAAAACATTGGTATAGCCCATTTTGGCCGCAAACCTGGCGGCCCGGAGGCTGTATGGTCAGTCATGGCCCATGCAGTAGATGATCAGCGGGGTCGCTTTGTCGGTGGGCAGGAGTTTGCTCTCCTGAAAATCAATGATCGGGATATTGACGGAGCCGGTGATATGCAGACCGTCGTACTCAATCCTGCTGAGCGCGTTGATCACCACGACATGGGGGTCGTTTTCGATCATGTTTTTGACTTCCGGCGCGGTGATGATCTGGATGGTTCTGCCGTCGACGGTGCGGGCCGGCAGCAGGGCTGTCAGGGCGAGCAGGAGAAAAAAAAACTGTCGGCTCCGGACGATCATGAAGCTGGTGCGGCAGGGCGTAGCGGCGATCATCGCTGTTCCTCGTCGAGAAAATGGTTGACTTCGGCGACAAAGGAACGGGTGTTGATCGGCTTGCTGATGTAACCGACACACCCGGCGTCGCGCGCCCGGTCCTCATCGCTTTCCATGGCAAAGGAGGTGACGGCGACCACGGGGATATGGCCGGTGCTGGGCTCGTTTTTAAGGGACCGTGTCGCGTTCAAGCCGTCAAGACCGGGCAATTGAATATCCATGAGGATGAGGTCGGGCAGCTCGGTGCGGGCGAGCATGATGCCTGTTTCCGCGTTGGCCGCCTCCAGAACGATAAATCCACCCAGCTCAAGCAGTGTACGGACCAGCTTGAGATTCAGCTCGTTGTCCTCAATGACCAGAATTTTTTTGTTTGACATAGCCAAAGGTTTGCGGAAGGTGGACAGATGATGACGGTACCGGTGCTGGCGGCGGGTTGTTTTTTTTCCGTCTTGATTCAACGCTGAAGTCGATTATCTCACATTTTTATCAAGAAGACAACCCTCTCGTGCCATTGAAAGGGCAGATGAACCGATCGGTGTTGTTCTGCCCCGCGGGCATCCGGTCGTATGGTCTGAGAATCCTTCGTCAAAACCCCTCGCCCGCTCTGAGTGACATAGACAGGGTAACCTGCTTTGTTGGGCGGAAAAAGGAGGAAATCGAAAGTTTTTCATGGTACTATCAAAACCAACCGACGGTTGAGCGCCAGCGCTAAATGTGATGGTCTCGCCAAAACCCGTAAGCCATGGCAGGCGGAAAAGTGAAAACAACGAGTTACAAACGTGCCAAAAACAAGGTTTCTGCCTCGCCCCATGGCAGGGGATGCCTGGCCGGCCCGTATTTTCAAAGGTGTCGGTCGGAGTATGCGTTTTTTTTTGGACGCCCCAATCGGCTCAGCTTTCTCGCAATATGATGAAGAATGAGTCTGTTTGGGATCCTCTGCCAGGTTGCGGCCGCTAAGGATTTTTTGGTCGGGAAGGGGGGAGAAATGGGAGGAGATGTTCCCGGAGAGCATAGCTACGATCTGCGGCGCATTGAAGATGTGTTTGCCTGTCTTGAGATCATCAGCATTGCCCGGGGGGCTATGTTCAGTGTGAATCCTGAACTGGCGCGACGCATGGAAAAAGTCAGTGATGCCCTGGGCGCCTTTGCCCAGATCGTCATGGAGGGCGGACTGACCGCAGCGCCAGAGACAGCGCTTCCTGCAGAGCCTGCCAGGGTGCCGCAGGCGGCACCTGCCGAAGAGCCGGTCGGGATGGAAATGGATGTGTTTGCCGATCTGACCGCCGGTGTCGGATCGTCTCGGAAATCGAGTGTGTCAGCCGGCGTCGGGGGAAAAGGAAGCAGTGGTGGGGCGGTGGATGAGGGCATTGTCGATATTTTGACAGGTGAAAGGATAAAGTAAGTTACGCCTGGCCCGATGGGGTTCGGGTGGCAACGACCCGACCGCCGGGCTGATGGAAAAGAGAGGAAAAGGGAGTTTCCGCATGGCGAAAATCCTTGTTGTCGATGATGAAGACCAGATCCAGGGCCTGCTGAAAAGACTGCTGGGCAGTCTTGGGCACACGGTGTTCACCGCCGATAATGGCGCAGTGGGTTTGAAACTGCTTTCCCAGGAATGTTTTGATCTGGTCATCACCGATATTTTTATGCCCGAAAAAGAAGGGCTGGAAACCATTATGGAGATCAGGCGTGATTTTCCGGCGGTGAAGGTGATCGCCATGTCCGGCGGAGACAGCAGCGGCTGTGATTATCTGCCTCTGACCAGACCCCTTGGTGCGAACGGCTGCCTGAACAAGCCCTTTTCCCAGCAGGAAATTGTCGGGCTTGTTCAGGAGGTGCTGGGCGCTTAGCCGTCGTCAGCTGGCCGTCCGACAGAGCCGGCCGAAACCGCCCGGGATCGTTCCGGATGCCCAGAAGATGGTGCCCTGTTTGAAATCGCAGAACCAGTAGCCGCCGCCTTCACGGCTATTGGCGAGAAAAATAAAAGGCTGCGCTGCGGAAAAACAGGGGTGGAGATAGAGTCCTTTCCTGTTTTGTTTGGGCTCCAGCAAAGAGAGAATCTCGGTCATGGTCGGCAGGCGCCAGTCATCATGACCTGCCCATTTTTCCATGTTTGCCTGGCGGACCCAGTTCTGTACTCTGCGAATACTGGTGATATCGCATCCCCGCCGTTCCCACATGATACCGGTAACCCTGTCGGTTACCGTGAGCCCGTCTCCGGTATCGACCAGGAAGTTGGCGAAGGCACCTGCTGGATTGTGGCGGCTGTCGAAGAAGTTGCCGCCTTTTATAATAGTTGGGATGGTGTCTTCCGGAATCACCTCGGGCGGCACCGGCAGGACAACGGTCTTCATGCCCTCAGGCAGCGGAGTTGCGGCCGCTGGCAGCCCGCTGGCCATTTCCTCCTGCTCGGTAAGGGTTTCCATCGGGTGAACGAGAGAAGCGTCGCTACTGTTGACGACATGCTGTTTCAGCCATTTTTTTACCTTTTCGTCTATGGCATAGCTCTTGTCAAGACCCTGGGTTTTTCCTTGACCGCTGATTGCTGCTTTCAGTAGTTCGGGAGGGGCGTCGATCCGGGCGAGAACCCGGGCGAATTTGATGCCCCGTTCCATGAGACACAAGGTTGGCGGTTCCTCCCAGGTGTCTATGAAAAAATAGTAAAATCGTTCGGAGGCGTTCCTGATGCGTTCTTTGCCGCCCCAGCTTTCAAAGATACCGAAGGTTTCTTCCGGCAGCAGATCCCAGTCAATTTGTGGAATGTTATCGGGGGGAAACCCCAGCTTGGCAAACAGTTCCATATGGCCTCCTTGTTTTCTGAAATGGGGTGAGGAAGGGGTCTTTTCTTTCTATCCTACATTGAGAAATATTTTTTGTAAATAATAATTGTTCCTGGTAAGCTTGTCCCTGTCTCCCCGAAGCTGCAAGGGAGAGGCTGGCCAGCCATGGTGCCATGCTCTTTTCTCAAGAAAACTTGCTATTTGCCGGTGGCAATGATAGTCTTTGCATAGCAATTTTTCCTGGCCGTCATCAGGGGGGCGAATTGGTCAGGTGTGACGAGAATTTGGCATTTGGTTTGCTGCTTAAAAGCGGCAATACACATCGAGGACCCTATGTACGTAAAAATCGACAAAGACTCAATCGAAGTCACCATTCTGACCCCGACAATGAAAATTGTCGGCACCATCTACACCCTCCCCCAGGAGCGGTTGACGGATTTCATGGCTGAATCCACCACAAGCACGCTGCCAGTGACCGATGCGTCCATCTTCACCCTGGCTGACGGCAAGCTCATTGCCAAGACAAAGTTTCTCAGCCTGAACAGAAAAGACGTGACCATCATCTTCCCCTCAACCGAAATTATCAAGTAGCGCGGAAACAGATGGCCTGACCGCATTGCTTTCGGTTGTCGCGGTTGTGTCGTGCGGTCCGCTGCCGTTCGCCATCAGCGATCGTTGTCTGCTTCTCTTTTCTGTCGTAATCATTGCCTGCCGTTCCGCCAGATAATTATGTGGAGGCCACAGGACGCGGCCGCAACCGTCACTCTCCCTCTGTCAAAAAAAAAATGGATCCGAAAACAGCGGAACATGAATTAGCCGAAACCACCACTCTGTATGAGATCACCAGGGTGCTTGCCTCATCCCGTGATTTACGGGAATGCCTGCATGCGGTCATGAAGATTTTGGCCGAGAAACAGCAGATGCTAAACGGCACTGTCAGCATTGTCAATCCCGCCACCTCCCATCTGGAAATCGAGGTGGGCTATGGCATGACCGCCGAAGCGAGAAAGAGAGGCAAGTACCGGGTCGGCGAGGGCATAACCGGGCGGGTGGTGGCAAGCGGCTCTCCCATTGTCGTCCCGCAGATCAGTGAGGAGCCGCTCTTCCTGAACCGCACCCGTTCCCGCGGCGACATCAGGCAGAAGATGGTGTCGTTTATTTGCGTGCCGATCATGCAGGGCCGGCACTGCATCGGCGCCCTTAGTGTTGACCGGGAGTATCGGGAGGGGCTTGATTTTGACAAGGATCTGCGTTTTCTTACCATCATCAGCGGTCTGATTGGCCAGTCCGTTACCCGGATCCTGGCGGTGAACGAGGAAAAAAAGCGGCTGGAGCGGGAAAATGTTCTGCTCAAGCGAGAGCTTCGCGGCAAGTATCAGATTGGCAATATCATCAGCAACAGCAGTCGCATGCAGGAGGTGTTCGAAATGATCTATCGAGTGGCGGACTCCAACGCCACTGTCCTGCTGCGGGGAGAATCGGGTACCGGCAAGACCCTGGTCGCCAAGGCCATCCATTACAGCAGCAAGCGGGAAAAGAAACCCTTTGTCGCGGTGAACTGTTCCGCCCTGCCGGAAACCCTGCTGGAGAGCGA
>CAZUZJ010000014.1:8495-20103 GCA_964624225.1 uncultured Desulfobulbia bacterium
GTCAATTGCGGCGCCATTCTCGGTGACCTGCTGGAGAGCGAGCTGTTCGGTCACGAGAAGGGGGCTTTCACCGGCGCCAGCTCTCTGAAAAAGGGCCGTTTTGAACAGGCGGAGGGCGGGACCATCTTCCTTGACGAGATTGGGGACCTCAGTCATCCGGTGCAGGTCAAGCTGCTCAACGTCGTCCAGGATCGCGAGTTCCAGCGGTTGGGAGGTGTCGAGCCTGTCAAATGCAATGTTCGGCTCATCGCCGCCACCCACAAGGACCTGGAAAAGGCGGTGCAGGCCGGCAACTTCCGTGAGGATTTCTATTACCGGCTCAATGTTTTTCCCGTCTATCTGCCTCCGTTGCGGGAACGGCGCACCGATATTCTGCTGCTCGCCGAATATTTTCTCAAGAAATTCTGCGCTGAAAACGACAAGAAAATCTACCGCATCTCCACCCCGGCCATTGACCTTCTTATGCAGTACCATTGGCCCGGTAATGTCAGGGAGTTGCAGAACTGCATGGAGCGGGCGGTGCTGATTTGCGATGAGGACGCCATCAAGAGCTTTCATCTGCCGCCTACCCTGCAAAGCGCGGAAAGCACCAATGAGGGCAATCCTCTTTCCCTGGCCGCGGCGGTGGAGAATTTTGAGCGGGAACTCATCATCGACGCCCTGAAACGGGCGCGGGGCAATCAGACCAAGGCCGCCAAACTACTGGAGACCAGCCTGCGCATCATCAATTACAAGATCCATAAATTTGCCATCGACCCGCAGGTCTTCAAAGTGGTGCAGTAATGAGAGTGGTGCTCCATGTCTGTTGCGGCCCCTGCGCCATCTATCCGGTTGATCTCCTGCGGCAGGAGGGGATGACGATCAGCGGGTTTTTTCACAATCCCAATATTCACCCCTTCCGGGAATTCCAGCAGCGCATCGTCGCCCTGGAAGAGTTCGCCGGCCAGGTGGATCTTCCTCTTGTGCTCGACCGTGAGTATGGCCTGCGTGCCTTTCTGCGGGAGATCGTCTTTCATGAGGATGACCGTTGCGGTCGCTGCTATGCCATGCGGCTTGCCGCCACCGCCCGGCACGCCGTGTCTGTCGGCGCCGATGCCTTTTCCTCCACCCTGCTCTACAGTCGCTATCAGAAGCACGAGGACATTCGTCGTCTGGGTGAAGCGCTGGCGGCTCAGCATGGCATCGCCTTTTACTATCGGGATTTTCGCCAGGGCTGGCAGGAAGGGATTGACCGATCCCGCGCCATGGGGCTTTATCGGCAACCCTACTGCGGCTGCATCTACAGCGAAGAGGAACGTTACGATAAACGTTGGCGCCGGCGACCGGCAAGACGCTAGGGGCGTCTACTGCTGAGGGGCCGGCGTCGATGAGGAGCCGAAGCCCTGGAAGGTGGCCCAGTCCGGCAGCCCGATTTCCGGAATCCAGTCCAGCCAGCTGCTTTCAATCGGCTGCCCTGCTTCAAGCTTGGTCAGCATCTCCATGGCGCGCGGGGCCTCAGCGCTCTCCGGATAATTGTCGAGGAGGTAGCGCAGACGGGCCTTGCTCTGTTCGATTTTGTCCGTCTTGATGTAAAAGGTGGCGACATACATCTCGTGACCGGCGAGGAAATCACGGACAACGCGAATTTTTGCCTTTGCCTCTTCCGTGTAAGGGGACTGCGGATACATGGTCAACAGTTTGCTGAAGGCGTTTTGGGCGTCGAAGGCGTGGCCCGGATCCCGGTCGATGGTGTCGATCTGCATAAAATAACACATGCCAAGCTGAAAAAGGACGTAGGGCAGGGCCTCATTGGTGGGATGATTCTTGGCGAACCCTTCATAGGAGACAATCGCCTCACCGTAATGACCCAGGTGGTAGTGGCAGTCTGCACTTTTCAGTTCGGCCATCAGGCTGAAGCGGCTGAAAGGAAAACGCTCCTGGATCTCTTCGAAGAGTTTCAGGGCGCTGCTGTACTCGCCGCGGTTGAATTCGTCCATGGCGTCCATGGCCAGTGACTCGGGCGCCGCCTGCACCGTGTCTCCGTCACTGAACATGGAGGCGATGTCCCGGTAAACGGAACATCCGGGCAGGATCAGGAGTGAGGCGCAGATCAGGAGCAGCAGTCTGGGCGGCCATGACAGGAGGCGGTGATGTCGGGCAATGGATTTCATCGAAGATCTTCTTTTTGTGGGGTGCAGTCGCTCCGCAGCCATTGTCTGTCTCTTGCTGCACGGCATAAGCGGAAACGGGGTGGGGGTTGCGCCGGCCGAAGGCGGCCATGCTGGTTGCTTGTTAGGTAAGGGAGCCGAGATACTCCTCCGCCGCGAGGCAGGCCACCGCCCCCTCGCCGGCGGCATTGACGATCTGACGGACCTGTTTGCTGCGGATGTCACCCGCCGCCAGGACACCGGCCAGGTTGGTGCGCATTTCTCCGTCAGTGACGATAAACCCGTCTTCCATGTGAAGCTGGTCGGCCGGCAGCATCTCGTTGTTCGGCCGGGTGCCGATGAGGACGAACACGCCCTTGACCGCCAGGGTTGATTGCTCGCCGTTCTTCACGTTGCGCAGGGTCAGTCCGTCAACCTCCTTGTTGCCAAGCACTGCTGTGACAACCGTGTCCCAGATGAACGCGATTTTGGCGTTGGCAAAGGCCTTTTCCTGGACGATTCTGGTCGCTCGTAACTCTTCCCGGCGGTGGATGACAAAGACCCGCTCGGCAAACTTGGTGAGATGGATCGCCTCCTGGATGGCGGTGTTGCCACCGCCGACCACGGCGATCGTGAGCCCCCGATAAAAGGGACCGTCGCAGGTTGCGCAATAGGAAACGCCCCTGCCGGTCAGCTCTTTTTCGCCGGGGATGCCGAGCTGATTCGGCCGGGCGCCGGTGGCGATGATTACCGCCTGGCTGGTGATGATCGCGCCGCTGTCCAGCATGATTTTCTTCACCGGGCCGACCAGATCCATGGAGCGGACTTCGGCCAGCCGGGTCGCCAGCTCGAAACGGGCCGCCTGGGCCGCCATCTTCTCCGCCAGCTCAAAGCCGGAAATACCCTCAGGAAAGCCCGGATAATTGTCAACCCAGTCGGTATTCATCACCTGACCGCCGGCTGCTCCTTTTTCCAGCAGCGCGACCTGCAGGCGGGCCCGAGCGGCATAGAGGCCGGCGGTCAGGCCGGCGGGACCGCCGCCGATGATGACCAGCTGATAGTCCGGGGCGGCCATTACTTGTCGATCATGGCCATGAGCTGGGTCTTGCCAACCGCACCGGTGATCTGGTCGGCAACCGAGCCATTCTTGAAGAATATCAGGGTCGGAATGGCGCGAATCCCGTATTTTCCGGGGGTTTCAGGGTTCTCGTCCACATTCATCTTGGCGATTTTTACCTTGCCGGCATATTCTCCGGCCAGTTCATTGATCATCGGGCCGATGGCCTTGCAGGGGCCGCACCAGGGAGCCCAGAAGTCCACCAGGGCCGGAATGTCCGATTTGAGAATCTGTTGCTCGAAATCCGCGTCTGTCACGTGAAGAACCTTGTCGTCCGCCATGTTTTTCTCCCTGTTGAAAATGAAAATATCCCGAACAAATGGCCAGAATTCTTGCGTTGCCAGTCTGTCGCACCTGTTGATTTTTCTGATGAATATCCATCGTATTCTAACGGGAGTAACTTGTGAAGACAAGATAATTCTCGATTTTTTCGGGGAGTGGCGCCGGGGTTGATCGGCCTCATGCCCGGCATGGTACGATCCATCTTGTGTCTTGACAAGAGAGGCGTTCCTGCTATTGTGACGCTAAAGAGTTTTCAGCCATTTCAGGGAGATGTGTCACTATGGGAATACAGGTAACGTTTCTGCCCGACCGGACCGGCATCACGGTTGAGCAGGGGGAAAATCTGCTCGCCGCTGCGGCCAAGGCCGGGGTTTACCTCCACGCCTTTTGCGGCGGGGATGGGGTGTGCGGCAAGTGCAAGGTGAAAATCAGGGAAGGGGAGGTGGCGGCCGAGCGCGGCCAGCATCTGAAGGCCGCGGAGTTTGATGAGGGGGTGCGGCTGGCCTGCCAGACCTCGGTGCTCAGTGACGTCGTGGTGGAGATCCCGGAACAGACCGGCAAGGACGGCAAAACCTTGAAGAGTAAGCCAAAGACCACCCGTGCCATCTCGGCCCGGTCGCTCGAAGCGCTGATCGGCAAATGGGATGTGGATCCGCCGGTGGAAAAACGTTTTCTCAGGCTTGACCCGCCGACCCTGGAGGACAACGTCCCGGATCTCCAGCGGCTGCTGCGCGCCATCCGCAAGGGCTGTTACGACTGCAAGGAGCCGACCTACGATCACCCGGAGATGCTGAAAGAGCTGCCTTTTCTTCTGCGTGAGGCCAACTGGGAGGTGACGGTGCTCATGCTGCGCGGCAAGCGGGCCGAAGAGCCGGACAGGATTATCGCCCTCGAGCCGGGCAACACCACCGACCGCCTTTACGGCCTGGCGGTGGACATCGGCACCACCACGGTGGGCGGCATCCTGATGGATCTCAATTCCGGCAAGGTGCTGGCCGAGTCGTCGGCCTACAACGGCCAGATCCCTTACGGCGAGGATGTTATCTCCCGCATCATATACTCCCAGCGGCCGGGCGGGCTCCGCATCCTGCAGGAGCGGGTGGTGCATACCCTCAACGAGATCATTCAGGTGGTCTGTCGCAAGGTGGTGATCAGTCCGAGTGACATCAGCTATATCATGGCGGCCGGCAACACGGTGATGAGCCATCTCCTGCTCGGCATTGACCCGAAGTTCATCCGTGAGGCCCCCTATGTGCCGGCCTGCAGCCAGTTTCCGCTGACCCGCGCCGCCGGGCTCGGCGTCATGGCCCACCCCTCGGTCCGCCTCTTTCTGTATCCCTCCATCGCCAGCTATGTGGGCGGCGATATCGTCTCTGGCGTCCATGCCTGTCAGATGCACAGGAGTCCGGAGTTGACCCTGTTCATCGATATCGGCACCAACGGGGAAATCGTGGTCGGCAATCAGGACTGGATGATGTGCACCGCCTGTTCGGCCGGGCCGGCCTTCGAGGGTGGCGGTATTCGCCACGGGATGCGGGCGAGCAGCGGCGCCATCGAGAATTTTCATATCCATCCCGAGACCTTTGATCCGATGATCGTCACCATCGGACGCACCAAACCCCGCGGCATCTGCGGTTCCGGTCTGATCAGCATCGTCTCCGAGCTGCTGGAGGCGGGCGTGGTGGACCAGCAGGGCAAATTCGACCGCTCCCTCAACCATCCCCGGATCCGCGAGGGGCAGGATGGCTATGAGTATGTGCTGGCCTGGTCCAAGGATTCCCTGATCGGTGAGGACATCGTCATCACCGAGGTCGATCTCGACAATCTGATCCGCGCCAAAGGCGCCATGTATGCCGGCTACCAGACCCTGCTCGAATCGGTGGGGATGACCTTCACCGATCTCGACCGCATTATTCTGGCCGGCAACTTTGGTGCGTACATCGATCTGGAGCGGGCCATCAGCATCGGCCTGCTGCCGGACATCGAACGGGAAAAGTTTTTTTATCTCGGCAACGGCTCGCTGCTCGGTGCCCAGATCAGTCTCGACGACCATAAGCGGTTTCGCGAACGCTCCGAGGTGAGCCGGCTGATGACCAATATGGAGCTCTCCGAGAGTCCGGATTTTATGAATCATTACATGGCCGCTCTCTTTCTGCCCCACACCAATCTTGATCTCTTCCCCTCGGTGAAGCTGAAACGCGCCGGGCAACAACAGGCATAAGCGGTGGAGGTGCAGGCCGATCTCTCCGTCCTCGTTGCGGCGACGGGGGATGAGCCGCGATTGCGGCGTTTTCTCCGTTTTCTTGCTGCCGGGGCGGATCATGTCGGGCTGGAAATTCTGGTCGCTGTGCCTGAGCCGCTCGGCAATGTCGCTCTCCTGCGGGCTGAATTCCCGGATATCGTCTGGATCGGCCGTGACCGGAACAGGCCACCGGGTGCGATGATCAACGGGGCGCTGCGTCTGGCCGGCGGGCGCTATTTTTCCCTGTGGGATGATGCAGTGGTGGTCGGCGACGGCTGCCTTGCCACCCTGATCGATTTCCTTGACGAGGTGCCGGAGGCCGCCATTGTCGGCCCGAAACTGCGGGACCAGGGGGGACACATCCAGCCGGTGGCCCGCACCTTTCCCGCGCTTGTTTCCCTGTTCTCCTCCTCCTCCTCCTCCGTTGTTCCCCCAGGGCAGCCGGCGCCGGGTTGGGGCGAGTATGCCAGCGGCGAGGCGGACTGGTTCGCCGGACCGGGGATGGTGATCAACCGCATTTTTCTCGACGAGGAGGGAGGAATTCATCCCCGTCTGTCCGGCTGGCTCTGGCAGATAGAGATCTGCCGGCGCGCTGTGCGAGCCGGCTGGCATGTCCATTATCTCCACGAGGCGCAGGCCACCGGCTCCCAGCGGCACTGGCTGGAGGTTATGGGCGGCGGCAGGAGACGGTCCAGGCGGTTGTGGGAATGGTTGCTGCTGTATGCAGGCCGGCGGCTTGGTTAGTGGTTGTCGGCGGTCGGGACAGGAATTTTGATGGTCGCGCAAAAACCGTAAATCTTGGCTGGCGGGACAGGGAAAACAACAAGTTGCATGCATCGCCCGTCGGAATCGTGGCCTTTGACGATTCCGGCAATTCTGCTCTGAACGCTGTTTTGCTGTTGACAGGGGAGGATTTCGCATTATTAGAAATGCATGATGTCTCTCTGCTTTCCCGGAGCGCTGCCGTCGTCCCGGATACCCGCCTCGATGAAAAATAAGGATGAGTCCCATGAACCGCATCACCTGCCCTGTCATCCCTCGTACTCGCCGTTTGTTCCCCTCGCTGTCCCGTCGCGTTATCGCCGGGCTGCTTGCCGCCACTCTCCTGTCGGCGGGCTGCGCCACGGTGGGGCGCGATTTTCCCGTTGCCCAGATCCCCCGCATCCAGATCGGGCAGACCACCCAGGAGGATATCCGGGCGATGTTCGGCGACCCGTGGCGAGTCGGCATCGAAAACGGCGAGAGAACCTGGACCTACGGCAAGTATCGCTACGGCCTGTTCAGCGAGGCCAGCACCCGGGATCTGGTCGTTCGTTTCAATGACTCGGGTATCGTCTCATCCTATACTTACAACACCACAGAATAACCGACCGGATCAAGCCGTCCACCAGCCACCGCCGCCCGGGCCGCTAGGTAGTTTTGCGTGTTGACAAGGCCGGGTAATCACGCTATTTTACCCCGTTACCGTGTTTTTGTTTCATCCGGCCTGCTGAAAACCGGTTAAACAATGCCGGTCTCGCAAAAAAAAGCCAATTTCGGGGATGGTTCAGCAAAAAAGCGTCATATGCGAGGCGCACCAATTTCAAACACTGCGGCATACCCAGGTCCGCCGCAGTGACGAGAGACTGTGCCGCCACAAAGCAGGTGGCGAGTATTTGCGACGCCATCAAACAATATGAGGAACGAAGGAGAGTGAGCATGTCTCAGAAGGTATCAGCAATCGCGGAAAGCATCAATATCATGGGCAAGAGAAGCGGCGGCGCAATGAAGGAGCGAAATCCCGGCCCTGTCCAGGAAATGGCTAAAGAAGAGAGCGCGGCCGGCGCCGCTTATCTAGACCTCAACATCGGTCCGGCCCGCAAGGACGGCACCGAACTGATGCCGTGGGTGGTGCAGGCCGTGGAAGCGGTTACCAGCACGCCGCTCTGCCTTGACACCACCAATACCGCGGCCATGGCCGCCGGCTTTCAGGTGGTGAAAAACAAGGCGGACGCCATCATGAACTCCATCTCCGCCCAGCCGGAGCGTATGGAGAAACTTATTCCCGTGGCGGCCGAAGCGGGCTGCAACGTCATTGCTCTGCTCTGGGGGCCTGAGGGCATGCCGCGTGATTCCAACGAACGCGCCGCCATGGCGGTGGATCTGATGATGGCCCTGGCCGAGGCCGGTATTCCCAATGAAAAGATGCTTTTTGATCCCATCGGCACGCCGATCACCCTGGGGGCTGACCAGATCGCCTCGGGTCTCGAATTCATGAGCATGCTGCCGGATATCGCCCCGGGCGCCGGCTCCACCGTCGGCCTCTCCAACGTCTCCAACGGCGTGGCCGAGCATCTGCGCAAATATCTTGACCGCACCTACCTCATCATGCTGATGAAGTACGGGATCACCACCGCCATCGTCAACTCCTATGACGCGGAACTGATGGCGATCTGCAAGGGCGAGCGCCAGAATCTCGTCGATCTGGTCCATGGCATGATGGACGGTAACGATCCTGATCCCGCCACCCTGAGCGGCACCGCCCTGGAACATTACAAGACCTACAAGGTGCTCTCCGGCCAGACCGTCTTTTCCGAGTCATGGCTTGAGCTGTAACCCGACAGCGCATCGCCATGGAATAAAGGGGCCTCCGTCGTGCGGCCCCTTTGCTGTTTCTGCGGGGAGAGGATGACAATGACCGACATCCCGTTGCATCACATCGTTTATGGTACCTGTGCCGATTATATCACCGGCGAGACGCTGACCGACACCGATGACGAGCGCATCCGACAGCGAATTGCCCGGCTGCTGGTGGAGGCGCTGGGCTACCCGCGGGATGAGCTGGGCATGCGGCGTCGGATCGAGACCCTCTTTGCCGGCCAGTTTGTCACCTCGAAGATCGATGTGGTGGTGCGGCAGAACGAAAAAAACGTCATGATCATCCGCTATGCCCCGGGTTCTCTGGTCACCAGGGAGCGTGCCGCGGTGGCCGCGGCCCGGGTGCTGCTGGAGGAATACCAGATTCCCCTTGCCGTGGTGACCAACGGTGAAGACGCCGAGCTGATCGACAGTCTGACCGGTCAGGTGCTGGCAACCGGGATGGCGGCCATTCCGACCCGCAGCGCGCTGGCCGCGATGTTTGATCGGCTCCGTTTCGTGCCGTTGCCTGCGGAGGCCAAACGCGAGAAGGAATTGCGGATTTTAAACGCCTATGATGTGGAAGTGTGCTGCGCGGGAGGTCCCTGCGCCTTGCCCCGTGCCCCGGAAGGTCGGGGCCGGAATTTGACAACGGAGAAAAACGATGACTGAGTGGACAAAGTCAAGCTGGCAAAATTTTACCGCCCTGCAGCAACCGAAATGGCCTGATCAGCAGGTTTATCAGGAGGCGATCGATACCATTTCCAAGCTCCCCCCCCTGGTGTTTGCCGGAGAAATCAGAGAACTGAAAAAGCAGCTCGCCGACGCGGTCGAAGGCAGGGCCTTTCTGCTGCAGGGCGGCGATTGCGCCGAAGATTTCAACAAATGCACCGCGCCCGGCATCAGGGAGACTCTGAAGGTGATCCTGCAGATGGCGGTTATTCTGAGCTATGCCGGCGGCAAGCCGGTGATCAAGGTCGGCCGGATGGCAGGCCAGTACGCCAAGCCGCGCTCGGCGGACACGGAAAAGGTGAACGGACAGGAAATCGCCAGCTACCGCGGTGACATGGTCAACAGTCCGGAACCGACGGAAGAGGCGCGGCGCCCTGATCCGCAGCGCATGGTCAAGGGGTACTATCTGGCCGCCGCCACCATGAATATCACCCGGGCCTTCACCCGGGGCGGTTATGCCGCCCTTCACCGGGTCAATTCCTGGAACAACGAGTTCGTCAAGGCCTCGCCCATGGGGCGCTCCTACGAACGGCTGGCCCGCAACATCAATCAGGCCCTCCACTTCATGGAGGTCATTGGCCTTGATACCGATATTCCCCAGCTCAACCAGGCCTCTTTTTTCGTTTCCCACGAGGCCTTGCTGCTCGGCTACGAGGAGGCCCTGACCCGTCAGGATTCCATCACCGACCAGTGGTACGACTGCAGTGCCCACATGCTGTGGATCGGCGATCGGACCCGCCAGCTCGACGGCGCCCATGTCGAGTTTCTCCGCGGCGTCCTGAATCCCATTGGCATGAAGATCGGGCCAAAGCACGATATCGACGAGATCAGAAAACTGATCATCCGTCTCAATCCGGACAACGAGCCGGGACGGATGACGCTCATCACCCGTTTCGGCGCCAAGCAGGTGGATAAATACCTGACTCCGCTCATCCGCATGGTCAAGCGCGAAGGACTAAAAGTGGTGTGGAGCTGCGACCCGATGCACGGCAATACCTATACCGCGGAAAGCGGTCATAAGACCCGCAACTTCGACGAGATCCTCCAGGAGATCCAATGTTTTTTCGAGATCCACTGGGCCGAGGGGTCGATTCCCGGCGGCGTTCATTTCGAGCTGACCGGCGACAACGTCACCGAATGCACCGGTGGCGGCCGCAATATCCTTGATCAGCATCTGCAGCAGAATTATCAGACCAACTGTGATCCCCGCCTTAATGCCGAGCAGAGTCTGGAGCTTGCCTTTCAGATCGCCGAGATGATCCGCAGCTGAATTTGTCTTCCACCGTTTTTTTTCTTCTTTGCGGTCATGGATTGTTTTCCATGACCGCTTTTTCTTGTCTTTGAGAATAATTTTTACTATTATGGTCTGACAACTAAGGCTGTGTTACCCTGTGGTATGACCCCCGGCAAGAAACGTTCCCTGGAACCGGATAGATTATGGAAAAAACAGAATTTGCCAAGGCCCGCAAGAGCCTGGGAAAAACCCAGAAGGAGCTGGCCAACCTGCTCGGTGTTTCCCTGAAAGCCATTCACAGTTACGAACAGGGCTGGCGGACCATCCCGTCGCACATCCAGCGTCAGCTCTTTTTTCTGCTGTCCAGCCAGCGGCGGCAGGACAAAAACCGCAAACCCTGCTGGGAACGAAAAAACTGTGCGCGCAAGGAGCAGTGTCCGGCCTGGGAGTTTCAGGCCGGCCATCTCTGCTGGTTCATCTGCGGCACCCTCTGCGACTGCACGTCAGAGAAGAGCTGCAAGGAAAAGATTAAGATCTGCAAGGAGTGCGAGGTGTTGACCTCGCTGTTGTAAGCCATCCCCGGGTCAGAAGGGAAATGCTGGCGGCCCGGCGACGATCATCTCCGCCAGGGTCATCTTCACCTTGGGCAAAAGGGAGCGCCGCGGCCCGAGCCATTCCATTTCAATGGCGACCAGCCGCTGGTACAGAGGGGTACGGTCGAGTGGGCTGATGTCACTGCGGCCGCCGACCATCTCCTGGCAGCGGAAACAGCCGGGAAACTCTATCCTTCTGCCGTCCGGCCGGGTCATGGCGGACGGCACCCCGTGCATGCGGCAGATCATCAGCCGGTACGGATAAAGGGCGCACAGTCCCTCCTCATTGATCGGGCACATAGTGACCGGTCGCTTCCCCTCCGCCAGCGCCCGGCGGTATTCCGCCACACAGGTCGTTGCCCGTCCGACAACGGTATTCTGTTTTTCCTCCGACAGTTTTCGCAATCCTTCCCAGAGAAAAGCCCAATCGGTATAGGTGTGGTGCTGAAAATAGCTGTCGCAACAGTTGTCCGGACATCCCTGGCAGGAGAAGCCCAGGCGCCTGGCCAGCCCGTCGTAGGCGGTTTCCATGTCCTGATAGAGTCGTGCGACCTTGCCGGCGAGATCCGGTGGCAGTATGTGCGTTCCCATGCAGTATCCTTTTCATTGATTCCTGAATCCGTGAGATTTTTGCAGTAAAAATTGTCTAAACCATCAATTAACATG
>CAZUZJ010000015.1:0-14504 GCA_964624225.1 uncultured Desulfobulbia bacterium
GTTGCGATGGCGCCGCTGAATACCGGGGTGCGGCGGTAAGGTTTGCCAACCACCACCCGCATGGACAGAACCGGTTTGTCGTTTTCCATCAGGGTCAGTTCAAAGCCGGCGATGTTGACGATGATGTGGCGTTTTCCCAGTTCGCGCGGCAGCCAGCGCCACCGTTCCAGGTTGAGGTTGATCTGGTGCAGCCGTTCTTCCACCCCGATATTAAGGGCGGCCAGGGTGTTGCGGCCCACCACCGCATCGGTGTCGAGTCCGTGCCGGGCCTGAAAACGGCGCACCGCCGCGGCGAGTCCGCCATCAAAAACATCTCCTTCCGGCGCAAGCGTCTCATCTTCCGCCGCCAGACGGCGACGCAGGGCGGCCACTCGTGGCCCGCCGTCGCCACTCTCCAGCTTCGGCCCTGCCGGGATGGTGGGCCACTCCCCGGCTGCCGCCATCTGCCGGTAACGGACCAGGGCCTGGCGTAAGCCGGCGTAGATCTGATTTTTGGGCAGCAGCTCCTCCAACGCGCTCTTCACATTGCCGTTGGCCAGGGCCAGGCGCAGGATCTGCGGCAGATCGCCGTTGTCTCGCCGCACCTGCCACTCGGGGTCGATGGTTGCCGGGTTGATGCGGCCTTTGAAAAAATGGGATCCGAGGACGAGAAAGGCATCGGTGAGCAGGAGATCCAGGGAAGCGAGCTGTTCGATGGACGGAGCCTCTGCCAGCGTGGCCAGCATGGTTTCGATGGCCAGCAAATGGTAATGCTCCGGCACCAGTCCGTGGCTGTCCGATTGGCGGATGGCGTCAACGAGATCGCTGCTGGCCCGCCCTGCCCGGCCATTGGTACTCCAGGCGGGTAGAAAATGGCGGGCCTGATAAAAGTCCCGCAAGGCGTCCCGGTCATACACGCATTCCCGGCAGATGGTGATGGGTGCCGCGCTGTTTGTCGGAGAGAGTTGACGACTGATGGTTTCCGCAACCTTGTGATCCAGCGTGGAGATCTCGGCCCTGGCGAGAGTGGCAAAAAAGAGGGCAGGGAGCAGGCAGCAGAAAAGAATGGATAAAAGGTAACGCATGGTGCCGCTGGCGCGAACCCCCTGAAGATGGCGCGGATGAGAAATCGGATTACCAGGTGCGGAAGGAGCCGGAATCGATGTGGAGAAATCCGCTTTTCGGGTAGTAGCCGACCCCGCCCATGCGCAGATTGAGGGCTGTTTTCCGCAGGGTGGAGAGGCGGACGTCGGAGATGCGGATATCAAGGGCCTTGCCTTCCAGGTGGAGGCTGTGTTTGGCCACGCCGCGGCTTTTTCTGCGCAGCATGGCATTGTATTCCGGTGAGCGGTAACCGGAGATGACCTGGATCTCGTGCTCGCCGCGGATATTTTTGTGAAGACTGTTGAGAAATTCGATGGTGCGGATATCGATGGGGTGCACTTCATTGTTGTAATGACAGCGCAGCAGCCAGTTCAGTTCGTCCAGCGCGCCCTGGTCGTAATTGCCGTAGCGGTCACGGTAAGTGATCACCAATCGTTCGCCGGTGTGGGTGTTGCGCAGCCGCAGCCGGCCTGCCGTCTTTCTTTCTCCGGGAATGTGTCGGGCCCAGGCTGCCGTGTTGCCGGTGCAGAGGGCGGCGGCGGTGAGCAGCGACATTTTCAGAAAGGAGCGGCGGCAGAAGGAGTCTTTGGGCATAGGTCCGTTCAATATGGCGATTCGATTGAAAAAAAAATAAAGACACCGTTCAATTAATAGCAGAAGCAGCCGGGCCGGTCAACCAAAAAAAATGCGCAGATGCGCGCGCTGACGGGGTGGCCAGGAAAAACAAAGGGAGATCAGACCCCCCGGCTTTCGTCGGGCCAGAGGATCTTGTGCAATTGGGCCTGCAGCCGCAGGGGCAGGCCGTCAGCGAGCAGCCAGCCGGCCAGGGTGGCAAGCGACAGACGGTCCGCCACCGGGGAAAAGAGCAGTTTGGGCCGCTGTCGCAGTGTGCCTGGCTGGCGCAGGCCGGGAAAGTGCCGCCGGAGTTCGGCCACCGCCCAGTCGTAATCGGCGCGGGAGCTGACCACGCATTTGACCTCATCGGCCGGAGTGAGCCGGTGGAAGTTGTCCGGGAGGGTGGTGCCGGCCATGCCGCTGTCCGGGCATTTGAGGTCCATCACCTTCACCACCCCGGTCGGTACCTGGGCCAGGCTGCGGCTGCCGTTGGTTTCGAGCAGGACGAGGCGCTGTTGCCGGAGCAGCGCCGCCATCAGCGGATAGACCCCTTCCTGCAACAGCGGTTCGCCGCCGGTGATCTGCACCAGGGCGGCAGGGTGCCGATCAACGAAGGCCAGCAGTTCGGCCGCTGTTTTTGTCGCGGCCTCTTCCTCATAAGTATAACGGGCGTCGCAGTAAGAGCAGCGGAGGTTGCAGCCGGCCAGGCGGATGAAGGCGCACGGGTAGCCGGCATAGGTCGATTCGCCCTGGATGGAGAAAAAGAGTTCGGAGACCCGCAGAAGGTCGGCAGCGGCCATGTCGGTCAGCCGGCGTTTTCCCGATAGATGACGCCGGTGCTCTCCGTCTCGCCGACCATGACGGCATGGAGATGATAGCGATCAGATCTCAGTTCGTTTTTGAGTTCGTGGAAGATGTGGGCGGCCAGATTTTCCGACGACGGGTTTTTTTCCCGGAAGGCGTGGTGCTCGTTGAGATCCCGGTGATCGAGATCATCCATCACCTTTTTCACCGCGGCTTTCACCGTGCGGAAATCGATGCCCATCCCCAGGTCGTCGAGCCTTTCCGC
Organism: uncultured Desulfobulbia bacterium; assembly: GCA_964624225.1. GTDB lineage: Bacteria > Desulfobacterota > Desulfobulbia > Desulfobulbales > SURF-16 > DB1. The sequence continues at coordinate 2,768 of CAZUZJ010000015.1, forward strand.
CCGCACCGTCACCTCGACGTTCCAGTTGTGACCGTGCGGTTTTTCGCAGTTGCCGGGATAGTTGCGGAGGTGGTGGCCGGCGGAAAAGTGGGTTTTTATGAAGACATCGAACATGGGAATTTTTCCTTGCGTGCGTGTTTTTTCAAAAGCAGCCGCTGGGCCGCAGGCTATTTAACGAGTTTACTCATCACCCAAAATATGCTATGCACTGTAAACGTAAAATCGCTTCAAGGCAAAGGTAAAAGAGTTTCCGTTTCGAGGAGAAAGAGTTCCATGGCAAAAATAGCGCCTCTCCGAGGCCTTCGTTTTAATCCCGACAAGATCCGGCGCATGGAGGATGTGGTGACGCCCCCTTACGACGTCATTGACGAGAAGTCGAAAATCGCCCTGCTGGCCAAGAATCCCTATAATATGATCCAGCTCGACCTGACAAAGAACGCCGGCGACGCCCTTGGCGCCGCCCGTTACGAGGCGGCGCGGGATCTCTTCCGTCGCTGGCAGGAAGAAGAGGTGCTGATCCGGGATGCCGCACCGACCATCTATCTCTATCAGACAACCTACCATCTGAGCAATGGCCGGACCTTCACCCGCAAGGGGCTGGTGGCGCTCGTCGGGCTGGCCGAGTTTGACGAGGGCATTGTCAAGCCCCATGAAAAAACCTTTCGCAGCGTTACCGATGACCGGCTGCGGCTGATCGATACCTGCCAGGCCCAGTTCAGTCAGATCTTTTCCCTCTATTCCGATCCGACGGCCGAGATCATGACCATTCTGGAAAAAGCCTGCCCACCAGCACCGCTGTACCAGGTGGAGGATCAGGACGGCTGCCTGCATTCCCTCTGGACGGTGACCGATCAGCAGGCCATTGATCGGGTGCGGCAGGCCTTTGCCCATCGGCCGCTTTATATCGCCGATGGTCACCATCGCTACACCACCGCCCTGCAATTACGAGAGCTGATGGTGAAAAGGGAGGGGCGGGTGGCGCCGGACAGCCCGTACAATCATATCATGATGTATCTCTGTCCCATGGAGGATCCCGGCCTGTCGGTGCTGCCCACGCACCGCCTGGTCGCCTATCCTGGTCGTATCACGGTGGATGAGCTGGTGGCGAAAATGGCCGATTCCTTTGAGATCGAGGAGGTCCGGGGCGGCATCCGTGAAAGCCTGATGGAGCAGGTCCTCGATCGCATGGATGAACGGCTCCAGGGGCGAACCGTTTTCGGCATGTATGAGCCGGTGGCGGACCGCTGTTTTCTTCTTACCCTCAAATCCGGCATTATGGAGCAGGTGGTGGGCGACACCATGCCCGCCGCCCTGCGGGAACTCGACGTGGTGGTGCTCTCCGAGCTGATCGTCGAACGTCTTCTCTGTCTTGACCATGAGCGCTGCGACCGGGAGAACCTTATCTCCTATTACAGCGATCCCGACACCGCGCTGGACACCGCGGTAAAGGAGGCGGCCGCCACCGACGCACGCAGTCAGATTCTCTTTCTTATGAACCACACCCCGGTGGCCCAGGTGAAAAAGATCGCCGACGAGCGGCTTATCATGCCGCACAAATCAACCTATTTTTATCCGAAGATCCTCACCGGCCTGCTGATCAACAAAATTGTCGCGGCAGAATCCGTCAACTGACCGGCATGGCACGGCGGATCACGGCGGACACCCTGTTTGACGGTCGTCTCCATTGTCTACAACACGAGGACGGCTACCGCTTTTCCGTCGATGCCGTCCTGCTTGCCCACTTCATCACCCCGGCGCCCGGGGCGGTTATTCTCGATCTCGGCGCCGGCTGCGGGGGGGTGTCACTCATTCTCTGTTACCGCCATCCCGATGTACGGGTTACCGCCCTGGAACTGCAAGCCGCCCTTGTTGAACTGATCCGCCGCAATGTCGAGGTGAACGGCATGGCGGACCGGCTGGCGCCGCTGGAGGGGGATCTGCGCATGATCCCGCACCTGATCGCCCCGGAAACCTGTGACTGGGTGGTGGTTAATCCGCCCTATGGCCGGCCGGCCAGCGGTCGCATCAATGATTCGGAAGAGAGCGCCGTGGCCCGTCATGAACTGCGGACGAGCCTGGCCGAGGTCGTGGCCGCCATCGCCTATGCCCTGAAAAACCGCGGCCGCGCCGCCCTGGTCTATCCGGCGGCCCGCCTCGCCGCTCTGCTGACGGCCCTGAAAGAGGCCCGTCTTGAACCGAAGCGACTCCGGATCGTCTACAGCTATCCGGGCGGCGAGGGCAGGCTTGCCCTGGTCGAGGCGGTGAAGAACGGCGGCGAGGAGCTGACCGTGCTGCCGCCATTCTTTCTCTATGACAGGCCCGGCGGCGTCTGCAGCGCCGAGATGGCGCGTCTTTACGAGCCGTGAATCCGTCCTGATCGCAGATTATTGGGCGCTGCAAAAACGTGCGACCCGCTGGACCTGGGGCCGGGGCCGTCGCCCCGCCGTTTTCGCTGCCTCGAAAACATCTGCGCCACTTGGGGGCCTGCCGGGAGGCGCACTTCCTGCAGCGCGTTCTGTCTGTATCAGTTTCCGTCAGCAACGACATCCTATCGTCCTTTTTCATCTTGACTCCCGGCCGCTGGCTGGGTAGAAAAAAAGAACAGTCCGCCGCAGGATGCTGTCCGGCCAATGGGTGGCGGGGTGCTGCCGTGGTTGTCAGATAACGTCATTGTGAGGGGGGGAGGCTCATGAATCCTGAAGAAAATCACACTGCATTATCCCGGCTGAAGATGCGGCCGGCGCCACTCGATGCCAGGTTGCATGCCTCCGGCGGGGATCTGTTGCCATGAGTCCGCGTTTCGCATCACCGGCGCAGCACAGAGGCATCGGCCGCACCATCACGGCCGACGCCATTCTCAGGATTGTGCTGCTCTATGCCTCCTTCGCCACCTTGTGGATCCTCTTTTCCGATCGACTTCTCGGCCTCTTGGTGCGCGATCATGATACCCTGCTGGCCCTTTCGATCCTCAAGGGGTTTTTGTATGTTATCGTCTCCTCCCTGCTGCTTTTCTGGCTGCTGCGCCGGATGTCCGGTGCCGCCGATGCCGGCTGGGCGACAGTGGCCGACCGCCAGCCCGGTCTTGTTTCCTGGCCGCGCTGGAGTCTTCACCTCATTGCCATCGTTCTCTTTGTCATGACGATGTTCGTCCGGGAGGAGCTGGCCGTTTCGCTGGCCAACCGCCCCCTGCTGGTCATCCTGGTGCTGCCCGTCATCGTCGCCGCCGCCCTGGGAGGGTTCGGGCCCGGACTGCTTGCCACCGTGCTGGGGGCCGGCGCCGCAGCCTGGTCCATGCCGCCGGTGGGAAGTTTCGCCATGGCCACGATATACGATGTCGTTCAGTGGGCGATCCTGCTGTGCAACGGCCTGTTGATCGTTCTGGTCAGTGAGATCATGCATCACGCGCGAAGGCGGGAGGTGGAGCGCTGGCAGGAGTTATTGGCAGCCCAGGAATCGCTGCGCAAGAGTGAGGAGGGATATCGACGCCTGCACGAGAGTATGATGGACTGCTTTGTTCAGACCTCCATGACCGGCGAGATACTCTTTGTCAACAATGCCTTTCTGGAGATGCTCGGCTATGGGGAAGAGGAACTCCGCGGCAAGCGTTTTCAGGAACTGACCCCGGAAAAGTGGCATGCCCTGGAGGAGAAAATCATTGCCGCCGAGATTCTGCCCCGGGGATATTCCGATGTCTACGAAAAAGAGTATATCAAAAAGGACGGCACCGTCTTTCCCGTGGAAATTCGTTCCTTTCTGCTGCGGGATGGCGCGGGGCAGCCTGAGGGCATGTGGGCGATTGTCCGTGATATCACCACCCGCAAGCGGGCCGACGAGGAACGCGAACGGCTGCTGGCCGCCATCGAACAGGCCGGTGAGATGATCATGATTACCGATCCGGCAGGAACGATCTGCTATGTCAACCCGGCCTTTGCAAGGGTAACCGGCTACAGCCGGGAGGAGACCATCGGCAAGACGCCGCGCATCCTCAAAAGCGGCGAGCAGGACGATCAGCACTACCGGACGCTGTGGGCGACCATCACCAGCGGTTCGAGCTGGGAAGGGCGCATGGTGAACAGGCGCAAGGACGGTACCTTGTATACCGAAGAGGCAACGATCTCACCGGTATTTGACCAGGCGGGACGGATCGTCAACTATGTGTCGGTCAAGCGGGATATCACCGAGCATCTGGAGCTGACGGCCCGTTTTCAGCAGGCGCAGAAGATGGAGGCGGTGGGGAGACTGGCCGGCGGCGTGGCCCATGATTACAACAACATGCTCAGTGTCATTCTGGGTTATACGGAGCTTGCCCTGGACAGGACGGAACCGTCGAGTCCCTTAAGTGCCGATCTGCAGGAGATTCTGCAGGCTGCCAAACGTTCCGCGGACATTACCCGGCAATTGCTGGCTTTTGCCCGCAAACAGAAGGCGGCTCCCATGGTGCTTGACCTCAATGACGCTGTCCAGCGCATGTTGAAGATGCTGCGCCGCCTGATCGGTGAGGACATTACTCTGGTCTGGCAGCCTGCGGCGGCGGTATGGCCGGTGCGGATCGATCCGGCGCAGCTTGATCAGATTCTCGCCAATCTCTGTGTCAACGCCCGGGATGCCATCGCCGGTGTCGGCACGGTCATCATCGAGACGGAGAACAGGGTCATTGACGAGGCGTTTTGCGTCCAGCATCCTGATTTCGTGGCCGGTGAATTCGTCCTGCTTGCGGTCAGCGACGACGGCTGCGGCATGGACCGGGAGATCCTCGCCCATCTGTTCGAACCCTTTTTCACCACCAAGGGAATCGGGAAGGGGACCGGCCTCGGCTTGTCGACAATCTACGGTATTGTCAGACAGAGCGGCGGTTTTATCGATGTATACAGCGAGCCGGGCAGCGGGACGACCTTTACGGTGTATCTGCCGCGCCATGCAGGAGATGTCAGGCTGATTGTGGCGGACAATGGCGCGCTTGCTCCTCCTGCCCAGGGGGAAACAGTGCTGCTGGTGGAAGATGAGGCCGCCATCCTGAAACTTGGCCGGACACTTTTGGAGAGGCTCGGCTACACGGTGTTGAGCGCCGCCACGCCGCAGGAGGCCATCCGCCTGGCGCAGGAACAGGCCGGCGCCATTGATCTGCTGATCACCGATGTCATCATGCCGGAGATGAATGGCCGGGATCTGGCCGGCCAACTCCGCCCGTTTTGTCCGGGGCTCAGAACCCTGTTCATGTCCGGCTATACGGCCAATGTCATCGCCCAGCAGGGCGGCCTGGAGGCGGACGTGCATTATCTGCAAAAGCCGTTTACCATGCATGACCTGGCGGTCCAGGCGCGGAAGGCGCTGAATGGGGAGGGGTGATCTCATGATGGTCCGATCCCGCCTAGCGCCGACGCCGAGTGGTTTCCTTCATCTCGGCAATGCGGTCAACTTTCTCCTGACCTGGCTTTTCACGCGCCGGGCCGGAGGGCGGCTCAAATTGCGGATTGACGACGCCGACTGCGCGCGAAGCCAGCCGGCCTTTGTCGAGGACATCTTCCGCCAGCTTGCCTGGCTCGGGCTCGACTGGGACGAGGGGCCGGCCGGACCGGCTGATTTTTTTGCCAGGCACTCGCAGCTCCTGCGGCGTGACCGCTACCAGGAACTGCTCAACGAGCTGGGCGAGCGGGGTGAGCTTTTCGCCTGCTGCTGTTCACGCAAAGAGATCAGGGCGGCGTCGCCATCGGGCCTCTATCCCGGCACCTGCCGGGGCAATGGCCGGCCGGGCGGCGGTCATGCCATCCGGGTGCATGTGCCGGAAGGAAGCCTGGTGCCGGTCAATGGAACGGAGGTGCCGCTCTGTCGGGAGATGGGGGATTTTGTTCTCTGGCGGCGCGACGATCTGCCCGCCTACCAGCTGGCCAGCCTGGCCGATGATCTGGCCGACGGCATCACCCTCATCGTCCGCGGGGAGGATCTGCGCGTCTCCACCGCGGCTCAACTCTTTCTCGCCGGTCTGCTCGGTCGCCGGGATTTTCTCACCGCCACCTTTTATCACCATCCGCTGCTGACCGGCCCGAATGGCGTCAAGCTCTCCAAATCCGATAATGCCCTTTCCCTGGCGGCCATGCGGCGTCAGGGGGCGCACCCTTCCGATGTGTACCGGGCCACGGCGGGAGCGCTCGGTCTCGGGGCAGAGCAGGTGCGGAATCTGGCCGAGCTGCTTGATCTGGTTTGCGCCTCTGCCCGGGCAGCGGACCAGGATGCCGCCGGGCAGGCCTTCGGCAGCGAGCGATCCGCCTGTTAGATTCGTGATTGCCGCAGCTGGGGCCAGACCATGGTTTCCCACCAGTCTCCGCTGTCGTCGCAGCTGTTCAATGTCGTGATGGCGCCTTTGATCACCGAGTGCAGCGGGTCGGCGGCGATCGTAACCGGCGCCCCGGTTCTGGCGGCGATGAGTCGGTCCATGCCGGCAATGCAGGCACCACCGCCGGTCAGGGAGATTCCTGCGTCCCGTATCTCGTCGTACGTTTTGGGCGGCAGCCTTTTCAGACTGGATGCAATCCTGTTGATGATCTTCTCGATGACCGGTCGCAGCGCCTCCGCGATTTCCTTTTTGCGGACGCAACATTCGACCCTGTGCCGTTTTATGATATCGATGCCGGTAAGCAACACGGTCATGTCGCTGGCCTCGTGGTCTTCGGTCATTGCCGCAGGGACTGATGTGAGCTGCTCAACCTCGCGGTCACCGATCTGCATTTTATGTTTTGTCATGACCGCGGAACGCACGGTCCGTTGCAGATCGCTGCATGCGATCCGGACAGAGGCGCAATGGCGTATCCGGCCATCGCGAAACACCGCCATGTCGGTGACGCCATCGCCGATGTCGATGAGCAGACGGGCCTGGGGGGCGGTGATGTCGATACCCGCACCGATCGCCGCGGCCCAGACCTCCGGCATGATGGCCACCTGCGCCGCCCCGGCATTGATGATCGCCTGGCGCAGGAGATTGCGTTCAATCTCTGTGGTGTCCGTCGGTGCGCTGGCCAGGGAAATGGGGGATACGAAAAACCGGCCTGCTTTCCTGACCAGCGGTTTCAAAAGGGCGACGGCAGTGCGAAGATCAATAATGACGCCGCCGCGCAATGGCCGGGTGGCCAGGCGCGCGTTGACGTGCTGGAGATATTCGTCGCCAACCGTCCCTGCGGTGCTGGCGGCAAGGTTTATCGCGGAAGGTGTTTCCGTGACCTCGCCATGTCGGGAGGCGTAGATACGGGTGTAGGCGGTGCCGAGATCCACCGCGATGCGTGGTCGCCGCAGGCCTGGCAGGGGGCGGGGAAGGATATGTTTCATGACCGTTTGTCTTGCTGCCGGATGGTTACAATTTTTCAGGGCCTGCGGGCACAATTACCCCTGGCAGGCGGCAAGCTGCTCCCTGGCAAAATCGATGGACGGATCCATGGACAGGGCCAGTTCGAAATATCTGGCCGCCTCCGCCGTCTTGCCGAGTTTGCGGTAGTTGACCCCGAGGTTGGCGTAGTCGATGGCCGAGTTGGGGGCGAGCTCCACCGCCCGGTGAAAGTGGCTGATCGCCTTGTCGTACTGGGCCAGCTTGTAATAGCAGACCCCCATGATGTTGTGCATGTCCGGCCGCTCTTCATCGTGGGTCAGTCCCTGGCGGATGGTGCTGATCGCCTCGTCAAAGAGGCCGAGATTCTTCTGGCAGTCGCCGATATAGGAGTGGATGTAGGGGATATCCTCCTGTTCCGGATGCATGGTGAGCGAGCGTTGCAGGTGAAGGAGCGCCTCCTCCAGGTGGCCTTCCTCCAGCAGATCCCGGCCGAGATAAAATTCGAGGTAATAGGCATCGGGCAGGATCTCGCCCATGGCGCGCAGTCTCTCTCTGCGCTGGACCGGATCGCTGATTTTTTCCGCCACCAGCTTGGCGGCAAAGAGCCCGACATTGCTGATGCGGGAGCGCTCGCGGAAGTGGGCGCCGGGGACGATGGTGTAGAGGGCGGGGATGCGCAGGTCCGGATGGGTGACATCGATCATGTACACCTCCATGCCGATGCGGGCCAGGGCGGCGAGGCAGTTTTCCACCTCGACCCGGATGTTGCTGTCGCTGATATCGACCATCTCCGGGACAGTGATGGTGGTCGCTGTCTCGGTCAGGTAGCGGACCTCGTCCATGGCCAGGGGCTTGGGCAGGCCGCTCGCCACATAGTTGGCCTGGGAGTTGAAATCGCCGGCCAGTTGCGCCACCTCGGTGAGGGCGCGGATGATCGACTTGTCCGGATTCGGGGTGGTGCCGGCGGTGTAGACGATCTCGCTCGTTGCCGGAAAGGTGGAGCGGTCGATGGCGAGGGCCGCCACCGTCGGGATGCCGGTGTCCAGGGTGAAGTCATTGAGATAGACCTCGATGCCGTTGCGGGTGAATTTGGCCATCAGCTCCCGCACCACCGGATCGGTGCTGGTGGCGACGTCAATGGCCGGGGTCGGCAGTTTGCCATGGCTCACCACGGCGGAGACGTGTCGTTCGACGATCTCGCAGATGCCCTGGCTGATCGCCTCCTCCACCGTGTTGCCGGCGCAGGGACCGTTGAATTCGTTGATGGCGTAGAACCAGCTGAAGGGTATGAGCACCTCTTCCTGTCGGGCCAGATTGGTGGCCCAGGTCCATTGGATCGGGATGTCGGCGATCAGCCGCTCCAGGGTGGCGAGGCTGGTTGTCGTGTCATGGACCGATTGCTGCAGTTTGTCGAGCGGCAGCAGGGGCAGGCCGGCTTTTTTCAGGTTGGCCCAGGTGGCGAGGATGAAGTTGTCCGGATTTTTCATGAAACTGAAAAAGCTGAAGCGCTCGGCCAGCTCCATGCAGGCGCTGGCCCGGGACTGTTCCGGGGTGCTGCCCTTGCCCATTTGTTTCTTGTTGCCGATGGTGGCGAGGGCGTCCTTACCGCAGAGGCTGAAATAGACCGGGATGTCGAGGCGGCCGTTGTCGATGCGCCGCACTTCTTTCAGCACGTCGAGATTGATTTCCTTGAGCCGTTCACTGAAACGGCGCACCGTCTCGGTCGGATCGCAGACCTTGTCCTGGTCCAGGGTATAGTGTTTGAAGCAATCTGTCAGTCGAATGGTTTTTTTCTCCATGATCCTTTCCTGTCCTGCCTGGTAAAAAATATTGCCTGGTTGTTGTTCGAAACCGGACCGTCAGCGCCGGCGCCGCAGTTCCTCGAAGGCCGCGGTCAGCCGGACGAACTCGTCGTGGCCGCCGCCGGTGTCCGGGTGCAGTTGCTTGGCCTTGTGACGGTAGAGCCGGGTTAGTTCCCGTTTGCTCAAGCCGTCCAGTTTTTCCCGGGTTTCGCCGAAGACGGCACTGGCCTCGTCCCGGGACAATGTCCCCTTTTTTTGGGGAAAGCGGAAGGTGCGGTGGCTGTTGATGAACTGGCGGATATGGTCATCAATGGCCTGGCCTGCCGTAAAATCGTAATCGAAAAAGAGGATGAGATAGCGGATGAGATAGGGTTGCAGTCCTGCCGTCTCCGCCAGCCCCTGCCAGAGGTTCGGGTCCCGGTTCAGGCGGCAGAGGGTCTCGACAAAACAGGCGTCGAGTCGCTCCTCATTCAAGCCCTCCGGCATGATCCGGGCGTATGACTCGCTGAAATGGCGCTGCAGGTCAAACACCGCGTAAAGATAACGCTTGATCTCGTCGGCAAAGAAGTTCTGTTCCATGGTGATGAAGAACTGTTCCTTCTCGTCGCGGCAGCGGTTCAGCAGCCGGCGGCAGAGCCGGTCCGGCATCCGGTGCAGCCGGCTCTGGTCAATGGCGCCATACCAGAGATAGTGGAGCCGCCGCCGGTCAAAGTCGTGCAGTTCCCTGGCAATGGCCTCTTGTTCGGCCGCGGTGACCGGCGTGATCGCCTTTCCTCTCTTCCAGTGGCGGAAGGATTCAAGCCGGGTGCGGACCTCCGGTCGGACAAAGGGCCAGAGCAGATCCGCCACCAGCTCTTCCGCGTCGGCAACGACCACCCGGTGAATCTCCGCGATGAGGGAATCGGCAACCGCATAGCCGCCGTGCTCCGGGTAGCGGATGAAAAGACGCGGGTCGCCTCCCATATCAACGATGTCCCGAGAAAACAACAGGCCGCTTGCCTCGTCCCGGCAGGTCTGGCGCAGCACAAAGCAGGGCTGCCCGGCAAGAGGAGAGCGGGCCAGGTACAGACCCCGGTCGCCCCGGTTGGCCGGCGGCAGGCCGGGATATGTGGTGGTGCCTTCCGGTGTCACGGTGTTTCGGTATTTTGCGCGGCCCAGGGAACTACTTGCCCCGGCATTTCGTGTTATTTGTATAATTCTTTATGGCGGCTCGATGCCGCTCTTTTTCCTCTTCTCCCCACCCGGTTCAACTCTTGTAACACAGGGGGCGAAGTCGGTCGAGATTTTTCCGGCAGGTGCGACAAAGTGGCATGCGACACTCTGCCGCATTGCTTTACAGGGAAAGAGTGTAATAATGATAACAATCTTTAAAGGCAGTCTAATTGTATTATTTTTTTATTAAATTTTCATCAGGAGGATCAAATGAAGAAAAAAATTGTTTCGTCCCTGGTCATTTCTCTTGCCATCGCCGCCGCGGGCAGCGCCTTTGCTCTGACCGGAGAAGAGCAGATGGGCCGTCACGTTTACCTGGACAAAGATCTCTCTTTAAACAGCACCCAGTCCTGCGCCACCTGCCACCACCGTTCCGCGGGCTATGCCGATCCGACCAACAGCCGTGATCCCTATACCACCGTTGCTTCCCTGGGTGATGACGGCGTTTCCAGGGGCGGCCGCAACGCGCCGACCGCTGCTTACTGCGGTTTCAGCCCGATTCTCCATCAGGATGCAGCCGGGGAGTGGATCGGCGGCATGTTCTGGGATGGCCGCGCCACCGGCGAAACCCTCGGCGATCCACTCGCCGAGCAGGCCCAGGGACCGCCCCTGAATCCGGTGGAGATGAACATGCCCTCCGCCGCTGCGGTGGTGGAACGGGTAGCTGCGGCTACCTATGCAACCCTGTTTACCAACTATTTCGGGCCGGACTTTTTTGCCATTTACGGCGATGACGATACCCCGGACGGTTTTCTCGATTTTAAGGTCGATTATGCCTATGAAATGATCGCCCGCATGGTCGCCGCCTACGAGCGCTCCACCGAGGTCAGCCCCTTTGATTCGAAATTCGACCGGAACATGCTGACCGCGCAGGAGCTGCGCGGCAAGGATCTGGTCGCTCAGCACTGTGCCGGCTGCCATGCCATGGACACGGTGGCAGGTGCCGCCGGTCCGCTCTTTACCACCTACGGCTATGCCAACATCGGTCTGCCGGAAAACCCGCTGATCAACAACCCTGGCGATATCGGCCTCGGCGCTGTCAAGCCCGGCGAGGACGGCAAGTTCAAGATCCCGACCCTGCGCAACGTCGCCCTCACCGCGCCCTATGGTCATAACGGTTCCTTCGCCACCCTGCGCGACATGGTCGCCTTCATCAACGACCGCTCCGGCTTCACCCCTGACGTGGCGACGAATCTGACCGATTTGACCGGCAACATGGGCCTCACCGATGCGGAAATCGATGACATCGTCGCCTTCCTCAATGCCTTGACGGATGGCAGTGGCAAGACAAGGATGAGCAGATAGTAAAAAAACGACGATCCGTCGAAAGGGGAAAAAAAACCGGAACCGCGCGCGAAGCGGGTTCCGGTTTTTTTGCGCGGGAGAAACGGTTCAGCGTAACGGCGGG
>CAZUZJ010000015.1:14643-19224 GCA_964624225.1 uncultured Desulfobulbia bacterium
GTCGCGCCAGCCAGACCCGCATGCCCATCGGCTTCTCTTTTGCCGGATGCTGGACCGTTTCAAAATACCAGTCCGGATCCATGTTGAGGTTGCGCAGCTGGATGAGATCAGGCCGGTAGAGATCGACCAGGTCGCAGAGGGCAGCGAATTCGTCCGGGTCGTCGGTGAATCCCGGCAGGATGAAGTAGTTGAGTGAGACGAAGCGGCCCGCCTTTTTCATTGCCAGGATCGACTCCAGCACGTTTTTGAAGGAAAAACCCTGGGGCCGGTAATAGAGGGTGTGGCAGCCCTTGCGGGCGCTGTTCATGCTGACCCGGATGGAGTCGAGGCCGGCGGCGGCCAGTTCCGTCACCGCCTCCGGCAGGCTGGCGTTGCTGTTGAGGTTGATCGTTCCCTTGTCCGTCTGCTTACGGATCAGGCGGATGGCCTGGGCGATGGTGGTGTGCTGCAGGAGTGGCTCGCCCTCGCAGCCCTGACCGAAGCTGACCACTGGCCGCGGCGCGCTGTTGAGGTGGCCAACGGCGACCTCGGCAATTTCCGTCGGTTTCGGGACAAAGCGGATACGTTCCTGGGTTGAGGGGCAACAGCCGGATGGTTGCAGGGAAATGCAGCCAACGCAGTGGGCGTTGCAGGCCGGCGAGGTGGGCAGCGGCGCCTCGTAGCGGCCGAGGAAATAGTTCTTTGCCGCCGGACAGCTGTAGGTAAGGCTGCATTTGCCCAGGTGCTGGATCAGGCGGTTGGCCGGGAAGTCCTTCATCTTCCGCATTGTTTCTTTGTGGATGCGGGTCGGGTTGAAGCCCGCGCTTTCCTGGCGGATATCGTCATCACTGCGAAAGCCGCAGACCCAGAAGCGGCCATCAAGCCAGCCCACCGCGGCATAGGCAAAGAGCGGCAGGTGGGGCGCATCGGGGCGCGCTTTTTCAAAGGCGGAGGAATAGAGAGCGGTATGGGCCGGCGCCATGAAGGCTGCCACCGCCTGGATCGGGCTGTGACCGTCAAAGGGGTCGACATCGAGAAGAACCGGGTCACCGCTGGGGCGTTCAATGCCGATGGGCAGGCGATCCGGCAAGACAAAGAGTTCACTGCCTTCCGGCAGAGGGATAAGATCGGCCGGTTCCGGCCGGAAGAACCAGGAGCCGCTGCGGCCCGCCATTTCCAGTTCCGGAAAGTCCTGGATCTCGCCGGTGGCGGTGGCGAATACCAGGGAAGGCAGACGATCGGGGTGCTGCAGCTTCATGCAATGGGGGGGAGCGGGATCAGGCGTCTTCTTCTGGACGGATTTTCGCCATTACCGAGTCCACCGCCTTGTAGATATCGGCGTCGTCGCCGAAGACCTCGTCGATTTTGGCGTGATTGACCAGGTCCTCGATGATGTACTGGGTGAGAAAGAGGCTGATGAAGTTCGGGTTGACCGCCAGTTGCCGCAGCGGGGCGATTTTATACTGCATTTCGAACTCTTCCATGTCCTGCAGATTACGGAGCAGGTTGGCGAAAACTTCGCGGATGGCGCTGTCCGAGGTGGTTTCGATGATGTGCTGGTCCAGGAGACGCTGGACCAGCTTCTGGGCCAGTTCGTCGGCGAATTTGTAGGCCGACGAGAGCATGATCTTGCGCTCCTGTTCCCGTTTGCGGTCAATGGCCCTTACCGCCTTGTTGCCGGCCCGGTAAGGATTGCTTGAATGATGTCCCATGATTTTCTCCTGTTGTCGTCATCGTCGTCGCTGGATGAATTTTTTTATTTAACCGGTGCGGGCGGAAAGGGCCACAACTTTCTTGTTGCCGGGACGCAAAAAAGTGACAGCGGGCTGCGGTAGGATCGGCTTGCGGGCAATGTGCCGGGGAGTGTGTCGGACCTTTTGAAGGAGTTGGCTGGGTGGTTGCGGCAAGGCGGAAATTCGGGTATAGAGGCGGGGAAAAGCGTGCTGCATCGTAAGGAATGAATTCGAAGTGAAAAGGGGAAAAAGATGAATATTACCGTATTGCTGCCGGCCGGCCGTCTGCCGTTGCCTGTCATGGCCAAGGCCCATGAACTTGCCGCCAGGCATGGTCTGGGGGTCTATCTGTCGCTTGCCCAGAACTTGCGTCTGATCAATGTGCCGGAAGAGGCGGCCGACCAGATCAAGGTCGAGCTGGCGGAGCTTGGGGTCCGCTTCAAGGGGCCGGGGAAATTCCCTTTGCCCCGGGTCTGCGTCGGTGAAACACATTGCAATCTCGGAGGCATTGATACGGAAGCGCTGTCAGGAAAGATTCTTGCCCGCTTTCAGGACAAGGCGCTGACCAAGCCGAAATTCAAGATTGCCATCGCCGCCTGCCCGTTGTGCTGTTCCGCCCCGAAAATCACCGACATCGGCATCGTCGCCACCAGGGCCGGATTCGAGCTCTATGCCGGCGGCAAGGGCGGGCCGTATCCGAAAGAGGGGCGACGGATTCTGGTGAAGGGGTCTGAGGCGGCGGTGCTGGAGGCAGTGGAGAAACTGGTCAACTTCCATGACGCCCACACCAAGAAAAAACAGCGCATGCGTAAACTGCTCGATCATCCGGAGTTCCCTTTCCCGGAGGAGGTATGAGGCAGGCTGTTGAAAAATGGGCTCTGTGCGCGGCACTGTGAGGCGGCGACTGCTGAAAAAGTCGGGGAGAGAAGACCTTCTCAGCAGGCTGAGCTGATGAGGCGCGAGCCGGCCGGCTCAGCCCTGCCGTTCGATAAGCGGTCTGTTTCTGAGGCCGAGATTGCCGAGAATCGAGCAACCCTTTTGCGGTTCCTTCTGGAATGCGAGGGCTCCTTTCGGGCAGTTGGCCACGCAGTTGCCGCAGCGCATGCACTCGCTGCCCGGCACGAACCCCTGGCTCCTGAACGAGCCCGCGCTGGTCTCCACCGGACAGCTTTTTTTGCAGATGCCGCACTGCTTGCAGGAGGAATCGATTTGCAGCAGGTAGTTGCAGGGCGAGATGACTCCCTGGAAGGTCGCCATTGGGCAGATGCTGCACCAGGATCGCGGTTTCCAGATCAGGCCGATGAAGATGGCCAGACCGGTGGACAGGGTCCACATCATAACAAAGGCAGCGCCAATCTGCTGCGGATCGCCCTCTGAGGCGACCAGGCGAAAGGTCAGCAGTCCCATCATCAGCGCAAAGAGCAGCCAGCGGAACCAGCCGGCCTTGAAGACCGGCAGCATCGGCCTTTTCAGGCTGACCAGGGAAAGAATGCGTTCATGAAAGGCGCCCATGGCGCAGATCCAGCCGCAGTAGAATCTGCCGCGGAAGAGGGTCATGATGAACATGACAAGCATCATGCTCACCGCCACATAACCGAGATACGGTTGAAAAGCGCCGCCAATTATAACCAGGGGAACAAGGCCGGCCATGAGCCATTGCAAAGTCTTGCGGGACTGTTTTTCCTTGATCTGCATTGTTTGTTCCAGTGACGAAGGATTAGGGGATGTTGTTAATTTTTTTATAATTTAATTAATTACTGAAATAATGCAAGAAAAAAAAAGCGGCCAGCCGCATTTCCACGGGCGATGTCCTGTCGTGAATGCGGCCGGCCGGCGTCGGTGGCTGCGTTCAGGTGTGTTCCCTGGTTTTGTTGAAAGTGATGGAGGGAAACTGTTCCATGGTGCGGGACAGCGACCATTCGCTGGAGGCAAGAAAGGAGAGGTGGCCTTCCGCGTCAAGGGCCAGGTTCGCCTGTTTTTTCCGGGAGAACTCGTCAAGTTTTTTGCGGTCGTCGCAGCTGACCCAGCGGGCGGTGGCGTAGTTGACTCCCTCGGAAATGGCCTCAACTCCGTATTCCGCCAGCAGCCGCGCCATGGTGACATCAAACTGCAGGACCCCCACCGCGCCGAGGATGTAGTCGCTGCCCATGAGCGGCCGGAAAAGCTGGACCGCCCCCTCTTCGGCGAGCTGCATGAGCCCCTTGTTGAGCTGTTTCATCTTCAGCGGGTTTTTCAGCAGCACCCGGCGGAAGTGTTCCGGGGCGAAGTTGGGGATGCCGGTGAATTTCAGCGGTTCTTTATCGGTGAAGGTGTCGCCGATCTTGATGGTGCCGTGGTTGTGGATGCCGATGATGTCGCCCGGATAGGCCTCTTCGACATGGGAGCGATCCTGGGCCATGAAGATGGTGGCGTTGGCCAGGGTGACATCCTTGCCCAGTCGGTGGTGGCGCACCTTCATGCCGCGGGTGAATCTGCCGGAGCAGATGCGAAAAAAGGCGATGCGGTCCCGGTGGGCCGGATTCATGTTGGCCTGGATCTTAAAGGTAAAACCGGAAAAGGCCTCCTCGTCGGGACTGACGGTGCGGGTCTGGGTTGCCCGTGGCCCCGGCGCCGGGGCCAGTTCGACAAAGGCGTCAAGCAGCTCCTTGACCCCGAAGTTGTTGATGGCGCTGCCGAAAAAGACCGGGGTCTGGTTGGCCTTCAGGTAATGGGCGTGATCAAAGGGGTTGGCGGCGCCGTCCAGCAGTTCGATGTCCTCCCGCAGCTTGTCCGCCTGCCGGCCGAGCAGGGTGTCGAGGGCCGGGTCGTTGATGTCCCTGATCACCACCGTGTCCTCCGGTCTGGTCTCCTGACTCGGGGTGAAGAGCTG
>CAZUZJ010000016.1:0-18017 GCA_964624225.1 uncultured Desulfobulbia bacterium
CTGTGAAACTGCTCGCTGGTGCCGTGATCCTGGTAAAGCTTGATAATTTCTTTTTAACCCCATTTTCCTCATCAATCGAGCAACCCTGGGACGGCTTACTTTTGTAAATGCTGGATCGTCATGAATATCCGCGGTAACTGCCGGACTGCCAACCATCCCGTTGTGCTTTGCGAAAATCTCACGTATGCGTCCTTGAGGTTCTCTCTTTCTATCTGCCGTGATGACAGCGGCGCCTTGCACCAACGGTAATATCCGCTCAGGGAGAGCTCTAAATGCCACATCAAGCCTGATTTTCTTTTGATCTGCAAAAAAATCTGATGACGACATCTTGAAATTAACGCGGCTGGGTTCGCATTTTGAACTTGATCTATAAAGAAGTTGTACAAACCAATGTTGTACAAATGTTTATCAGCAAGCCGCAAACCCTTATGTCGCAAGAACCTGTGCGAGTTCGATTCTCGCTCCGGGCACCAGAAAAGAGACAAAAAAAGGAGAGAGCATGCCGGCGGGGGGATGTTGCTCTCCTTTTTTTGTGATTATTGCATTGATATAGTCGATAATTTTTTTTACAACTATATCAGTCCATTAAAAAAATCTTCGCACAGGTTGGTCAATGGTGAAGGAAATGGGGATCATCCGCCCTTGCGCTGCTCGGCGCGAATGGTATTTCCCTGCTGGCGGCCTGATCGGACACCTTGTGCCCGCCGGCCATATCGGCTGATCCAGAAAAATGATCCCGCAGCAGGAGGGGAGAAAGAGAAAAATGGACATTGTGCCCAAAAGCCAGAGTCTCTTTCTGAAGCTCATCCTGGGAGTTGGGACAATTCTGTTTGTCAGCATGGGGTTTTTTTCATTTTTCAGCATCAACTACGTCAAAGAAAACATCCTCAACAGCGTTCTCACCGAGGCGGACCGTTTCAGCAACACTATCAAGCTCGGTACCCGATACAGCATGATGAACAATGTCTGGGAGGACATCACTCAGATCATCAACAACGTTGCTCAACAGGAAAATGTCGAAAGTATCCGCATTTTTCACAAAGAAGGCCGGATAATTTTTTCAAGCAAGGATGAAGAACGAGGGACCACCGCAGATATTACTGATTATGCCTGCGCGATCTGCCATAAATTCCCCCAACCTCCCAAAACGCTTGAACTGCAGAGGCGGACGCGTTTTATCACCGCTCCTGACGGCAGCCGCTATCTGGGCATTGTGAATCCCATTTACAATGAGTCCGGCTGTTCCGCCGCCTCCTGTCATGCCCATCCACAGGATTCGACTATACTGGGAACCCTTGATGTCGTGATCTCCCTTGATCAGGTAGACAGGGAAATCGTCTTTCTGGAGAAGATTTATTCAGCACTTGCCGTTACAAGTTTTCTTGTCACCTCGATTCTGATTTTTATCTATCTCAATCGTTTCGTCAGTCGCCCGGTAAAAAAGATGATTGTCGGAACAGAGCTGATCGCCAAAGGTCAGTATTTCGATTCGGACATCGTCAGAAGAAATGACGAGATGGGTCGTCTGGCAACAGCCATCAGCACCATGGGCAAGGAAATCGTTGCTCAGCAGGACGAATTGATAAAGGCCAACAATGAACTGCTTGCGGTAAACAGGCAACTGGAAACGCTGTCGACCACCGATGCCTTGACCGGACTGGCAAATCGACGCTGTTTTCTGGAAAACTTTGCTAAAGAATATGAACGGGCAAAACGATACAACCATCATCTGTCGCTTCTCATTCTTGATGTTGATTATTTCAAAAACATAAACGATACCTACGGTCATGTCTGCGGCGACGTTGTCCTTGCCGAGATGGCAAAGTTACTGAAAAAAAGCGTCCGTGGTACGGACATCGTTGCCCGTTACGGAGGAGAAGAAATCGTGGTATTACTGCCGGAGACCGACAGGGAACAGGCATGCACAATTGCCGAAAAACTGCGGGACGCAGTGGCGTCACACCACTTTTTTTGTGAAAAAATCGCGTTGTCGGTGACGATCAGCATCGGAGCGGCAACCCATACGGAAACGAAATTCAGTCAACCGACCCTTCTCTTTCGTGCCGCTGATCAGGCCTTGTATGCGGCTAAAAACTCTGGAAGGAATCGTGTGGTGTGCGCATCGGCGAACGATTTTTCCTGAACGGCCCTTTTGGAAAATCGACAACCGACGATTATTTGTCAGAATCGTAAAAGCCACGATTCCGACGGGTAATGTTTTGCAACTCGTTGTTTTCACTTTCCCGCCCACTATGGTTTGCGGGTTTTGCGAGACCATCATTATTTCGTGCGCCTGCTGATATCTCCTTGACACTCCGGCCCGCTCTGCTAATCTGCACAAGTGCTGGATCCTTTTTTTTGAAACATGGACGGTGCCGATCATGGACAGCCTCACCGGTTTTTTTCTCATCGCCACGCCACAGATGCCTGATCCCAGGTTTGCCCGCAAGGTGATCTACCTGTGCAGCCATACTGCGGAAGATGGCGCCATGGGTCTGGTCCTGAACGATCCCATTGAGGATGTCTCCCTGGCGGCGCTTTACGAAAGCATGGACATGCCGACTCCGGATATCCTGCTGCCATCACTTTATTTTGGCGGCCCGGTGGAGATCGAGGCGGTATTTATCCTGCATTCGAGTGATTATCGGGCGAGACAGTGCTTTCCCGTCACCAGTCAGGTACATCTGTCCCGGGACGCTCTGATCCTTCGCGACATCGCCGCCGGACGTGGTCCGCACCACTATCGTTTCTGCCTCGGGTACTCCGGCTGGGCGCCCGGCCAGCTTGAAAATGAGCTTTCCGTTGATGGCTGGCTCACCCTTCCTGCCGATTTTGAGGATATTTTCGCAACGGATCCGGAACAGATGTGGGAGCAGATCACCGCCAAACACGGCATTGATATCAGTATTTTTGGTGAAATTATCGGCAGGGCGTGATTGTCTGCTGATGGTATCTTTTGTAAGAGTGGGACATTCGGGAAAATGGAAAAAAACATCTTTGCGTGCAAACAGTGCGGGTATTGCTGTCAGGGCGAGACGACCGTCTCCCTGGACAAGGCTGACCTGCAAAGAATGACAGATTATCTCGGCAGGCCGGAACACGAGGTGGTGGAAAAATTTCTGCGCGTCACCGACGGAATCGTGCAGATGAAGATTGTCGATGGCCACTGTATTTTTTTTGACAACGGCTGTACGATTCATCCCGGCAAACCCTGGCGCTGCAGCCAGTGGCCGCTGCATCCCAGTATTCTTGCCGATTCTGCCAATTTCCGGGCGATCAGCGCCTCATGCCCGGGGATCAACGCCTCGTTGGGATACGAAGAGTTCTGTCGGATTTTTTCCGCACAGATGGCCAAAACGGAAAAGCGCTGATGCGGCTTGAGGTGATCTCCCCGGGTAAGACAAAAGAAGGATACCTGAGGGCCGGGATCGAGGATTTTGCCGGACGGATCAGCCATTATGTCCGGCTGGAAATCAAGACGGTCAGAGAAATAAAGGGAGGACAGGACCCGGCGCTGATCCGTGAGAGTGAAGGCCGTCTTCTGCTGGAAAAATGCGGGAAATCGGCTTTTGTCGTGGCCCTTGATCCAGCCGGTCGTTTTCTGTCGTCAGAGGAATTCGCCGGCCTTTTTACTGAATGGGAAAATCAGGGGCGGCAGGTTGTCGCGTTTCTTGTCGGCGGGCCGCTCGGTCTTGCCGAAACGGTTGTCCGCAGGGCGGATCTGGTGCTGAGCCTTTCGGCCATGACCTTCACCCACGAGATGGCCCGGCTGCTGCTGCTTGAGCAGATTTACCGCGCATACTCCATCAAGAGCGGCAGCAATTATCATAAGTGAAAGGAGAGGAGCTATATTGCCTCAACCGCGTTGACCTCCGCCACCTCTGATTTGAGAAATTTTTCAATTCCCTCCTTCAGCGTGCGCTGCGACATGGGACACCCCTTGCAGGCCCCGGTGAGCTGTACCTTGACCACGCCATTTTCCAATACATCCACCAGCAGAACGTCACCCCCATCCTTCTGCAGGGTCGGCCTGATCCGATCCAGTGCATCCTGAACTTTTTCCCGCATGGGAAAGACTCCTTTTGTGAAAGTTGATGGCGTCGTAAGCGTCCGGAAACCGGTTGTCTGGTTTCTCGACGATGTCGCTCGTATGCTGAACTTAACACAGCACGGAGGTGAAGACAAGAGTCCGCTTCATGGTGAGTCTCCGCATTTTGTCGCTGGTGTTTTGAAAATGAAATGTTCTATAATGGTTTCACTGCTCCCATCGCCTGCCGGCATGGCAGATCTGAGCGACCGGCAGCAGCGAAGCAAGGGAAAGGTTATGCGCTTCGGCAGTCGCGAGCATCCCGACACCGGGGCTTTCCTGTAATCAGCATGGAGAATGCAATGAGCCAGCAAGCCAAGAGTTCTATCCTGCTTGAGGTCGGCACCAACGAACTTGAGGTCATTACCTTTTATCTCGAATGGCTCGACCCCGATACTCGTAAACTTCACAAAAACACTTACGGAATCAATGCTGCCAAGGTGCGGGAGCTGGTCGCCTATCCGGAGGAAATCACCAGAGTGGCAAACAGCGTCTCCTGTGTCAGGGGCGTTTTTCTGTTGCGCAATCATACCATCCCCCTCATTGATCTCTGTGACTGGTTCGGCTACCAGACCGAAGAACAGAAGTCGGTTGAACGGAAATGGGTGGTGATTGTCGCCGATTTAAACGGCAAGGCATTTGGTTTTATTACCCATGGTGTTGACAAGGTGTACCGCATTTCCTGGTCGCAGATCACGCCCCCGCCTCACCTGATCGCTTCCAGCCAGAGCATCACCGGTATCTGTCAGGTTGATAATCTCATTATTCAGATGGTGGATTTCGAGCGCCTGGTCGGCACCATCGATCCGAGCATGGTGGTCAAGTCCCACCTGCGCGAGGAGGATGTCCAGGAAATCGAGGACAAATACGACAAATCGGTCCTGGTCGTCGATGACTCCCGGGTAGTGCTCATGCAGTTGACGAAAACCCTGCAGAGTTCGGGGTTCAAAGTCATTCCCAAACCGGACGGCCAGGCGGCCTTCGAGTTTCTTGAGGATCTGCGGGGAAAAGGCGAGGTGGATAAAAAGATACTGGCCATCATCTCCGATATTGAAATGCCGCGGATGGATGGGCACCACCTCTGCATGCGGGTCAAGAAGGATCCGGCGTACCGAAAAATTCCCCTTATTCTCTTTTCCTCGATGATCAACGACGCATTACGTCGGAAAGGGGAGGCGGTGGGTGCCGATGATCAGGTAACCAAGCCGGAACTTGACAACCTGATTGCCCGCATGCAGGAGTGCATTGAGCGGCTGAGCCCCGACTGACCCGGGGTGACCACTGTCTGAAAAACGGCGGAGAAGAGGGGACGATCCTGCCTGCCATACGGAACAGCCGCGACAGGACATTCTTTATTGACCATGCACCAGAGATTAGCTATATAGAAAGGGCAAAAAACGACGGTCATTGTTCAGGATCGATGGCTTCGTAATTCTTCGGAAAATGCTGCGCAGTCTCTTTTGCCAAAGACGCAAAATTTTTCCTGGAAAAGTTGATGGTCCCGCAAAAACCGCAAATCATGGCGGGCGGGAAAACGAAAACAACGCGTTACAACACACCGTCCGTCGGAATCACGGCTTTTTACGATTCCGGCAAAGCATGATGATTTCGTAAACAGAAAATCAACCACAGAGATCACAGGGCACCAAGAGGTAACTGGTTGTAATTTAAAAAGTTTTTTCTGTGCGCTTTGTGGTAAAAAAGACCTTTTACGATTTTGTCAAAAGTTGATGGTCCCGCACATAAAGAGAGTTATCCTTGGCCGTAAGCATACCGTTTTTCCGGAAAAGTCAGAACGACATTAGCGAAGTGTCTATTTCAGTCAATTATTTCTAAGGAGTAAAAAAACATGGGAAAGAGTCACGATAAGGCGTTTATTCTCTGGTTTGATGATATCGGGATCGAAGACGTGCCGATGGTCGGCGGCAAGAACGCCTCTCTTGGTGAGATGTATCAGAAACTCACCTCCAAGGGGGTCGCCGTACCCCACGGTTTTGCCATCACCGCCTATGCCTACCGGTATCTTCTTGAGAAAGCCGGGGTTGAAGCGGCCATCAGGGAGGTGCTCTCCGATCTTGATACCCATGATATGAAAAATCTTTCGGAGCGGGGCGAGAAGGTGCGCCACATCATCCGGCACGCCGAATTTCCCGATGATCTGCGTCAGGAGATCATCGAGGCCTATAAAAAAATGGAGGCGGAATACGGCCCGAATGTCGATGTTGCGGTCCGCTCTTCCGCCACCGCCGAGGACCTGCCCGACGCCTCCTTTGCCGGCCAGCAGGAAACCTACCTCAACGTCCACGGTTATGACAACCTCATTGAGAACTGCCGGAAATGCTTTGCCAGCCTTTTCACCAACCGCGCCATCTCCTATCGCCATGACAAGGGATTCGGTCAGTTCGATGTTTATCTCTCCATCACCGTCCAGAAGATGGTGCGCAGTGACTCCGCCTCTTCCGGTGTCATGTTCTCCATCGATACGGAGAGCGGTTTCAAGGATGCCGTTTTTCTCACCGGTGCGTGGGGGCTGGGGGAGAACGTCGTCCAGGGTGCGGTCAATCCCGATGAATACTACATTTTCAAACCTACTCTCCACCAGGGGAAGAAACCCATCGTCAGTAAGCGGGTCGGCAGCAAAGAGATGAAAATGATTTACAATGCCGAGCCGGGCGCGAAGTCGCCGGTGAAAAACATCGACACCACTCCGGCGGAGCGCGGCATGTATGTCTTGAATGACGATGAGATCCTCCAGCTCGCCCGTTGGGCCTGCATCATTGAGGATCATTACAACAAGGCAATGGATATCGAGTGGGCCAAGGACGGTGACGGCGTCACGGTCGGCACCGGCAAACTCTACATCGTCCAGGCCCGTCCGGAAACCGTCCATTCCCAGACATGCAAGAAAACCATGGAGACCTATGTCCTCAAGGAAAAGGGCGAGGTTATTGTCGAGGGTCAGGCGGTGGGCACCAAGATTGGTCAGGGAGTCGCCCATGTCATCAAGGATACCGCCCACATCGGTGAATTCAAGAAGGGCGAGGTACTGGTCACCGACATGACCGATCCGGACTGGGAACCGATCATGAAGATCGCCAGCGCCATTGTCACTAACCGAGGCGGCCGGACCTGTCATGCCGCCATCATCTCCCGTGAACTTGGTATTCCCTGTGTTATCGGCACGGAAAACGGTTCCGAGGTCATCAAGACTGGTACTGCCGTCACCATCAGCTGCGCCGAGGGTGAGACCGGTTATATCTACAAGGGCCTGCTCAAATATGAAGTGGAAAGACTTGATCTCGATTCGGTGCCCGCCACCCGCACCAAGATCATGATGAACGTCGGTATCCCGGAAAAGGCCTTTTCTGAGGGACAGATTCCCAATGAAGGTGTCGGCCTGGCCCGCGAAGAGTTCATCATTAACTCCCATATCGGCATTCATCCTCTCGCGCTCTATAATTTCGAGGACCTGAAGAAGCGGGCAGCCGGCGACGCAAAGATCGCCGCAGTGGTCACGGAAATCGAGAAAAGAACCTCTGCCTACCCGGACGACAAGAAACAGTTCTTCATCGACAAGCTGGCTGAGGGTGTCGGCCGTATCGGCGCCGGTTTTTATCCCAAGGACGTTATCGTCCGCCTCTCTGATTTCAAGAGTAATGAGTATGCCAACCTGGTGGGCGGCAAACTCTATGAGCCGGAGGAGAGCAACCCGATGATCGGCTGGCGCGGCGCCTCCCGCTATTACGATGAAAAGTACCGTCCGGCCTTTGAGCTTGAATGCCAGGCCCTGTTGAAGGCTCGTAACGACATGGGCCTGACCAACATTAAGCTGATGGTGCCTTTCTGCCGGACTCCGGAAGAGGGCAAGAAGGTTATCCAGGTTATGAAGGAATGCAACCTGGTGCAGGGAGAGAACGGTCTGGAAATCTACGTCATGTGCGAGATCCCGAGCAATGTCATTGCCGCCGATGCCTTTGCCGATGTGTTCGACGGCTTCTCCATCGGCTCCAACGACCTGACCCAGCTCACCCTTGGCCTGGACCGTGACTCGGATCTCATTGCCCACATCTTCGACGAGCGCAATGACGCCGTAAAGACCATGGTGCGCATGGTCATCGACACTGCGAAAAGGCGAGGGAAGAAAATCGGTATCTGCGGCCAGGCGCCCAGTGATTTTCCCGAGTTTGCGACCTTCCTGGTTGAATGCGGTATTGATTCAATGAGCCTGATCCCCGACACGGCGATCAAGACACGACTCGCTGTCCATGAAAAGGAGAAAGAGCTGGGCATTGCCCCCTGATTCATCCCGTTTGGAAACACGATAAGCAAAAAAAGGCCGGGGAATGATGGTTCCCCGGCCTTTTTTGCATTTCGTGCTTTTTGTCGGAATTGTCAAAAGTCACGATGAAGTCGGGCGGTGCATGTAACTCATTGTTTTCACTATCCCGCTCGCCATGGTTTGCGATTTTTGCGAAGCCATCATTTTTTTAAGCGGTATTACTCTTCCAGCTTTTTCAGTCTGCTGCTGGCCGGCTCGATCTGGTCGCTGTTCGGGTATTCGGCAAGGATTTTGTTGTAAACGATTCTGGCGGTCTCGATATCCTGCAGCTTTTCAAAGGCCATTCCCTGCTTGAAAAGGGCGGCAGGTGCCTTGGCGTGGTTCGGATAGTCGGCGATGACGTTCTGATACTCCAGAATGGCCATGGCAAACTCATCCTGATTGAAAAGGCAGTCACCGATCCAGAATCTGGCGCTTATCGCCAGCTCATCCTTCGGATTTTTTTGGGCAAACTCGGTAAAGACCTTCTGCGCCTCTTTGTATTTTTTTGCCTTGAACAGTTCCAGTCCCTCATCATACATGGTATTTCCCGAGGTCTTGGTCTGGGGCTTGACGGGCGGCTGGTTGGGTTGAATGGCGCTTGCGGGCCGGGTGTCCGCGGTTGTCACAGCCGCAGACTCTGTGCTTCCGGGGACTTTTTTACTCCTTTCCGCCGAAATTTCGCGGGGCTGCCCGGCGCTTTGGACAAGTTCAGCCTCTTTACGAGCCAGTTCAGCCGCCAAGGCCGCCTCTCTGGCCTTTTCCGCCTCCATGGCTGCCTGGTTGGTTTGGACGGAGGAGAGACGGGTGTCAATTTCGCTCGGACCCGGTTCAACAACACTCATCCTCTGCGCGCTGATCTGTGCTTCGGTTTTTTTCTGAAGCTGAACGATCTCCCCCTGCAGTTTCTGATTTTCTTCCTGCAGGGTGCGATAACGGTGACGTGATTCATCAAGCTGTCCTTTGATCTGCATCATTTCGGAGTTCAGGCGATCGATGGTGCTGCCCATGCCGGCCTGCTGCTTCCGCATCACCTCCACCGATGAGCCAGCATTACTGCGCAGATAATCCAGCTCTCTTTCCATTTCAACCATTCTGTTATCCAGGTTGCGGAGCTGAAGCTGAAGACCGCGAAAATCCTGATCAGTCACGCAGCCGGACAGCAGGGGGAGGAGACCCAACGCAGCAAAAAACGAGGTGCGGGAGCAAAGAATCTTCATTGATGACCTCTTGAAGTTATGTCCGTCGGAAAAGACCGTTGTGCATTATGGACAGGTCAGTATCGCCATCAATCCAATCGAGTGGACCATTGGGGAGTGATCTGGTTGCCATCCAGAGAAAAGAGCTGCCGCATTTCCTGACCGTTATGAAAAATGGCATAGAGTTTTTTGCCGCTGCCGGCAGTCCGACTGAAGACGATCTGCCGGGAGTCGGGAGACCAGCTCGGAGCTTCATGATCACCTCCGGATGCGGTTAACTGAATGGGAGCGCCGCCTTCCGGAGAAATTTTGAAAAGCTGATAAGAGCCATCAGTCCGGGCGGTATAGGCGATCCACTTGCCGTCCGGCGACCAGGCCGGAGTGGTGTTTTCGTTCCCCTGGTAGGTCAGCCGGCGGGTCGAGCCGGAATGAAAATCCATGATATAGACCTGGGGCTGTCCGGTGCGGTCAGAGACAAAGGCGATCTGACCGCCGTCCGGTGAAAAACTCGGGGAGACATTGATCCCGGCATTGGTGGTCAATCGTCGCACAATGGAACCGTCCATGTTCATCTGATAGAGATCGGGATTGCCATCCTTGCTCAGGGTCACCAGCATAGTCCGCCCATCCGGGGTCCATGCCGGGGCCATGTTGAGTCCCACCCGTCGGGAAATAGCCTTGGTGGTCTTGTCCTGGGAAAGATCGGTGATGTAGAGATTGGCATTGCCACGATGATAGGAGGTGTAGGCCAGGCGGGATCCGTCGGGTGAGAGTCTCGGTGCCAGGGAAAGAAATTTGTGTCGTGTTACCTGGCGAACCGACTCGCCGAAGATGTCGGTGAGAAAGATCTCCTTGTTGCCGGTTCTGTCCGAAATAAAGGCGATTTTCGTTGTGCTCACCCCTGGAATGCCGGTCAGCTGTTCGATGACCTGATCACAGTATTTCAGCACCGTTTTTCTGCTCTGATTTCTGTGCATGCTGAACTTGCGGCCGAGTATCATCTTGCCCTGCGCCACGTCCTGCAAACGGATTTCCATGTTCACCGTGTCGCCGAGGACGACATACTGGCCAAGTACGACGTAGTCGACGCCGAGGCCTGTCCAGTCGGCATCCTGTCTGCCACCGTAGGATTCCGGCGGGATCGTTCTGAGAAACCCATGAAAATCAAGAGCCCGACCGGCAAGCACGGCCAGGTCGCGACCGGCCTTCTGCATCTCGCCGGGCCGGTTCAGATCCTGAAAGTAAGGAATGGCGACCGGAACCTTCCTGGCCTCGGCGCCGGTAATATCAAGATTGACCCTTCTTCCTGCCAGGGCCGGCCCGGCCAGGGAAAGAAACAGGACTCCAAGCAGAAAAACGAGGCAGCATGCAGCGATATATTGTCTTTTCATGGTCGCAGATAAGAAGGTGGAGTTTATTCCAGGCCGCTGGGGCGGAAAACAAGGCCGATTTCCAGGCTGTCTTCCTTGATCCCCGGAGGGAAGGGCGGCAGCGGCAATGAGAGTTTCAGGGTTTTTTCGACAAACTGATCAAAATAGGGATTTTCCGATTTTTCTTCAAAATAATGATCGCTCACCGTGCCATCCCGCTGGACATGGACAACAACCACGGCCTTGAGGTCGTTCTTCCAGTCCTGCAAGGCCGGGAGAATCCAGTTTTCGTGAATCTTGTTGGATACGGCAATGTAATACAGTTTCAATGCCGCATCAAGCTCGGAACTGCCGGCCCCGGCCGCACCGGCGGAGTCTGTTGTTCCCCTGCCTCCCTGCTGGGCATGGATGGCCTCGCGCAGTCTGGCAACAGCCTCATCGGCGGCAATGGCGGCTTGGGCTTCCTGCTCCCGCTGGCGCTGCAGCTCTTTCTGGCGATTTAAGTTTTCCTTGATGCGCGCCAGGGCCTGGTCAACCTTTTTCGGGTCAAGTTTCGGCTCAGCTTTTGGTTCCGATTTTTTGACCTCGGTCTCGGTCTTTTTCGGCTTGAGATCCTTTTTTACTTCCCTGGGCTTGAGACTGATGACCTCGGCCGGTTCGGTTGTTTCGGCCACCACCGGCTCAGGAGTCGGCTCGGGAACAACAGGTTCGGTGATCGGTTCCTTGATCACCGGTTTCTCCACCGGCTTTTCTATCGGCTTTTCCACCGGTTTCTGGACGGGGGGCGTCTTCACCTTCGGGGCCTCGATTTTTTTGGCCGGCGGCGGTGGGGGAGCGGGCTGCGTTCCTCTCACAGGCTGCAGCTCCGCCGTTTCAAAAAGATTGACCGTATAAATCTCCTCCCGTTGGCTGAAGTCGAAAAAAGAGAGGGGAAAGGCAAGGATCAGAGTGACCAGCAGATGGATGCCGACGGCAAAACAGATGGTTTTCCTGCGTTGTCCAGCAACAAAACGCTCGATAGTGGTCAAGCGGTTTCGTTCATCTGAAAAATCCATGGCAATCGGCATGGCTTACGGTCTCTTTTCCTCCGGCTTGGTCACCATGCCGAGCTTGTTAAAACCAGCGTCCTTGACACTGGCCATGGCCTGAGCGACGATACCGTAGGGGACGTTTTTGTCCGCCTTGAGGAGAATGGTCTTTTCCTTGTCGACCTGGGCCAGCTTGTGGAGTTCCTGCTGGAGAATACTGATGTTACCCTGGATCTTGCCCAGCGCTATCGTTCCCTTTTCGTCGATGGAGATGATAACCGGATGTTCATCCTGGCGCAGGGGTTTTGCCGTTGTTTCAGGCAGATTGACATCAACCCCCTCGGTCATCATCGGCGCCGTGACCATGAAGATAATGAGCAGAACGAGCATGACGTCAACCAGCGGAGTGACGTTGATGTCGGCCATTACCGCTCGTTTCCCTTTTTTCCCAACCGGTCCCATACCCATGGCAGTTGTCCTTTATCAGCAGCGCGAGATGAGATCCCGTTCAACAAGGTTCAGAAAATCACTGGCAAAGCTCGCCATACTGCCTTCCAGTTCCTCGACCTGATTCGAATAGTAGTTATAAAAAATAACCGCCGGAATGGCGACCGCCAGTCCGGCGGCGGTCGCTACCAGGGCCTCGGAAATACCAGGGGCGACAACGGCCAGAGAGGCGGATCCGCGGGCGCCGATCTCCTTAAAGGATTCCATGATGCCCCAGACCGTGCCGAACAGACCGATAAACGGGGTGGAACTGCCGGTAGTGGCAAGAAAGGAGAGGGATTCGCCGAGCAGTGAAGATTCCCGATCAACGGATTTGTTCAGAACACGTTTGAGGTTTTCCATGCCGGCAAGGCACATGTCAAGGGTCTGCGGTTCTGCGCCGCCATTGGTTTTCCGGCGGCCGATTTTCTGCAGTTCGGCATAGCCGGAACGAAAGATTGCCGCCTCGGGGCACAGAGAGGCCTCAAGGGCGGACTTGTACGCCTCGGCCAGGGTCTTGCTGCTCCAGAATTTATCCAGAAATATCTGTGACTCCGTCCTGACTTTTTTGTAAAGCATTTGTTTTTGAAAAACGATATACCAGGACATCAGCGAAAAAAAGAGCAGAAGCAGCATGACGAATTTGACGACCAGCCCCGCATTCCAAAACATGGAAAAAATATTCAGTTCTTGCACGGTAATTCCCTAAACATGATTGAGGTTTGGATCAAGATGGAGTGAACCGGATGAAAAGTGAGGATAATGAATGACGTGAGACCAGGAGCCCTGAAAAAAAGTGTTTCATTTCGTCGCGTGAAAATCAGATATTATATATACCCTTTTTCTACTATTTCAAGAAAATTTTGTTGTGATGGAGAAAAGAAATAAATGTTAATAAAGACGGAATTTTGCTGAAAAAGTTCCTTTTCTGTCCGTATTTTTTTGACAGATGCCGGGAAAGGAGGTAATAATTTCTGATTTTTTTCGGAATTATCTCAACTTCTTTTCATTCTCACAGGACCACAGAGAACATGAACGTCATCAATGTAGGACTTATCGGATTTGGAACCGTTGGCAGTGGCACCGCACAGGTACTGCATGAACAGTCCGAGCGTATACGAAAAAAAACCGGAGCAGCCATTGTCTTGAAGAAGGTGGCCGACATTTCGGTGGAAAGCCTGCCCTCCCAACTCGGCGACGTTGTCTTGACCCGCAACGCGGCGGAGCTCATCACTGACCCGGAGATTGACATTGTCATCGAGCTTATCGGCGGCACGACCATTGCGAAAACCATGATCCTCGATGCGATCCGGCACGGCAAGCATGTGGTCACCGCCAACAAGGCGCTGCTCTCCGAGCATGGGATGGAGCTGTTCACCGCGGCCCATGAAAAAAACGTGGAAATCGGTTTCGAGGCCAGCGTTGGCGGCGGTATCCCTTTGATCAAAACGCTGAAGGAAGGACTGGTGGCCAACAAAATCCTATCCATCATGGGAATTATGAACGGAACCGGTAACTATATCCTCTCCCAGATGACGGACCACGGCACTCCCTTTGCCGAGGTGCTGCGCGAGGCCCAGGCAAAAGGTTACGCCGAGGCGGACCCGACCTACGACATCGAAGGGATCGACACCGCCCACAAACTGGTCATCCTCATGACCATGGCCTACGGCATGACCGTTCGCTTGGAAGATGTCATCTGCGAGGGTATCAGTCGCATCGAACCCATTGATATCCAGTTCGCCAAGGAATTCGGCTACCGCATCAAACTGCTGGCCATCAGCCGTAACCACGGCGAGCATGTCGAGGCCCGGGTCCACCCGACCCTGGTGCCGGAAAAACATATGCTCGCCAATATCAATGGCGCCTACAACGGATTTTATTTTACCGGCGACATGGTGGAAAACGTGCTGCTCTATGGCAAGGGCGCCGGCAAGATGCCGACCGGCAGCGCCGTCGTTGCCGATGTGGTGGATATCTCCCGCAATATTCTCCGCGGGGCGATCAACCGGGTGCCGAGCCTGTCCTATCGGCACGAATATATCGCTCCCCGCCGCATCACCCCGCTGGAGGAGTTGAGCTTCCCCTATTACTTTCGTTTTTCCACCCTGGACAAGCCGGGTGTGTTGTCGAAAATTTCCGGTATTCTCGGCCAGCACGACATCAGTATCGAGTCGGTCATCCAGAAGGGCAGGGAGCAAAAGGGAACTGTGCCCATCGTCATGCGCACCTACGAGGCACGGGAGGATGCGGTCCGCAAGGCCCTGTCCGAGATCGACGCTCTGGAAACGACCACGGCGCCGACCATGAAAATCAGAATTTTAGTCGATGAAGAATAATATGAAATACCTCATTCTGGTCGGTGACGGCATGGGGGATCTCCCTCTTGAAGCGCTTGGCGACAAAACCCCCCTGGAGGCGGCCAGCACGCCGGCCATGGATTTCGTTGCCCGACATGGCGTGGTCGGACAGATCCAGACCGTTCCCCAGGGCTTCCCTCCGGGCAGCGATGTCGCCAATCTGTCGTTGCTCGGCTACCGGCCGGAGGATGTCTATACCGGACGTTCTCCCCTGGAGGCCGCAAGTCTCGGGGTGGAGCTCGCGGAAAACGAGATTGCCTTTCGCTGTAATCTGGTGACCCTGCGTCATGACGGCGATCGTGTCATCATGGTTGATTACAGTGGCGGCCATATCAGCAGCGATGAAGCCGGGGAGCTTGTTGTTGCCATCAATGATGCCATTGTCAACGAAAAATTCAGTCTCTATCCAGGGGTCAGCTACCGTCATCTCTTTGTCTATCGAGGCAACCCGGCAGGACTCGTCACCGTTCCTCCCCATGACTACACGGGTCAGGATGTCACTGCCTTCTGGAAGAAGTATGAGTTGCAGCCCCTGTTGATGGAGTTCATGAAAAAAGCCGAACAGGTGCTGCAGAAGCATCCGGTTAACCGGGAGAGGATCAGGGCGGGGAAGCCGCCTGCCAATGGCGTCTGGCTCTGGGGACAGGGCAAGGCCCCGACGATGTCCACCCTGGGACAGAATTACGGGATCAGCGGTGCCCTTATTTCCGCGGTGGATCTCCTGAAGGGCATCGGCGTTTATGCCGGTCTCGATATCATTTCGGTCCCCGGCGCCACCGGATATCTGGATACCAACTATCAAGGCAAGGTCGATGCGGCGCTTGCCGCAATCCGGGATAAGGATTTCGTCCTTGTTCATGTCGAGGCGCCTGATGAGGCCGGTCACCAGGGACTTTTAACGGAAAAGGTCAGAGCGATCGAGGACTTTGACGGCAAAATCGTTCGTCCCATCCTGGACGAGATGCGCCAGAGAGGAAACTTCCGGCTGGTGGTATGCATGGATCACCTCACCCCCCTGAGCCTGAAGACGCACACCGCTGATCCGGTTCCCTTTGCCCTGTTCGATTCACGTAACCCGGGGGAAAAAAATGTCGACGGTTTCAGCGAGAGAAACGGGGCCGCTTCCTCGCTCTTTTTTGGCAATGGCGAAAAATTTTTCCGATTCGTTTTGGAAAAATGATGGTTTCGTAAAAAACCGCAAACCATGGCGGGCGATAATCTGAAAAACAACGAGTTGTAAAACACGGCCCGGCAGGATCGTGGCTTTTTACGATTCCGACAAAAATAAATGCTTCCGGCAATTTCTCTGATTATAACGGCACCAGCACAGCCATGTCATCGCTCAAGATCAAACTGACCGATCCTGTTTATCACTCCTCCTGTCGCGTCCTCTATGGCGACACCGATGCCGGCGGAGTGGTTTACAATGCGACCTATCTCCGGTTCTTCGAACTGGGCCGTTCCGACTTCATGCGTGCATATGTCTGTTCCTACCGCGAGATCGAGGAGCGCGGCTTTATCCTCCCGGTGGTGGAAAGTTACCTGCGCTACAAGGCGCCGGCCCGCTATGACGACCTTCTTACCATCAAAACCTCCATGCAGCGGCTTTCTTCCTTTTCCTGGCGCTTCCATCATCATATCATGACCGCGGCGGACACCAGGCTGCTGGTCAAGGGGTTCACGGTGCATGCCTCGGTGGATAAAGGCGGGAAACTGGCCAGGCTTCCATCGGACCTTGTCGCCCTCATTGATCAGGTCTCATCTCCGGCAGCAGGCTGAATATCTTCCGTATTCAACCTGCCTCACATCTTGTTTCGTCTTTTTTTTGCGACATCAACATTGACACCACCGCTTCCATCCAGTACAACAGAAACATTTGTACCCTGTTGAAGTTCTGTCGGAATCGTAAAAAGAACGTCGATTCCACCGGGCCGTGTTCTGTAACTCATTGTTTTCGCTTTCCCGCCTGCCATGTTTTGCGGGTTTTTGCGAAACCATCAAGTTCTGGTGATTTTCAAAAAAAGGCATGACAGCCCGTTGACAAATGAACCGCCAGCGGTGCAGGGAGGTGCCGCCGCAGCAATGCACCGGTCTCGAAAGAGTCAGGAAAGTTTTTTTCAACAAAGTGATAGGGAAAGGGGATGGAGAAAAGCAGCGACGCCATATCGATGGCGGATGTCTATCGTTTTCTTGCCCAGTCCATGCACTATCCGACCACTGTCTGGTTTACCGATGATTACTGGTCGGCGCTGTTTTCCATTCTTGCCTTGCTTCGCTGTGATGCCGATATCGCGGCACTGGAAGACGCCAAAAAAAAATCTGCGGATTTTATCGAAGATCTGCAGATTGAATATACCCGTCTTTTTGTCAACGGCGTCCCCCGCGCCATCGCCCCGCCTTACGCCTCCGTCCATTATCAGGGGGGCGACGGCACCCTCTACGGCAGAATTGCCGAGGAAACCAGGATGTTTTACCGGGACAAAGGTTTTGTCCTGACCCGGACCAATGAACTTCCCGATCATATTGTTTCGGAGCTGGAATTCCTCGCCCTGCTTGCCCGGGCGAAAGATGGCCAGGGGGAGCAGCAGTTTCTGGAAAGGTTTTTTACTCCATGGTTTGTCGTATTCCGGAACAGGGTTCTTGCTGAAGTTTGCCATCCCTATTATCGGGTGGTGTTGCAACTCATCGATTTTTTCACACGGGAGGGGTTGTAGTATGGCCAAGACAATGACTCGCCGCACATTCCTGCAGACGGCGTCGATGACGGTTGCGTCGCTACCGCTGTCCAGAGTGGTGAAGGCGGAAACCGGATTCACGCCCGAAAAATTTAGCGCGCCCGGCAGCGCTGGAGCCACTGAGACGGTGACTGGCGGGATCTGCGAGATGTGTTTCTGGCGGTGCAATCTGGTGGGCAGGGTGAGGGATGGAAAACTTGTCAAGCTGGAAGGGAATCCGCAAAGTATCGATAACGGCACCGCCATCTGCGCGCGGGGTAATGCCGGCATCAAACTGCTTTACGATCCGGACCGTCTGAAATATCCGATGAAAAACGTCGGCCAGCGCGGAAAACCCCAATGGAAGCAGATCAGCTGGGAGGAGGCTCTCGACGAGTGCGCCGCCAGACTGAAGACGGTGGTGAACAAATATGGCGGCCATGGTATTGCCATGT
>CAZUZJ010000017.1:0-17431 GCA_964624225.1 uncultured Desulfobulbia bacterium
GAAAACTTCATCCAGACCGATGCCGCCATCAATCCCGGCAACTCCGGCGGTCCCCTCTTCAACATGGACGGGGAAATGGTCGGTATCAACACGGCGATCTACAGTCGCAGCGGCGGCAACATCGGCATCGGCTTCGCCATCCCCGCCAACATGGCCAAGGATGTGGTCAGCCAGTTAAAAGAGACGGGCAAGGTCACCAGGGGGTGGCTGGGGGTGATGATCCAGAACGTCAACCAGGATCTTGCCCAGAAATTCGGCCTCGACAGGGCGATCGGCGCCCTGGTCGGCGAAGTCACCCCTGGCAGCCCCGCTGAAAAGGCCGGCATCGAGGCGGGTGATATCATCGTCGAGTATAACGGCAAGGAGATTCTCCAGATGAACATGCTGCCGGCCCTGGTGGCCCAGACCCCGGTGGGCAGCACGGCCAGCCTCGTGCTGTTCCGCGACGGCAAGAAAAAGGAGGTCAGCGTCACCATCGCCAAACTTGACGAAGACGAGATGGCCATGGCCGGCGAAGAGTCCGCCACCATGCTCGGCCTGACCGTCCAGGAGCTGACCCCGGCACTGGCCCGTTCCTTCAACATCACCGACAAGGAAGGCATCGTTATCGCCAATGTCGAGCCCGGCTCAGCCGCGGCTGCGGTCGGCCTGCAACCCGGCGATCTGATCCTCGAGGTGAACCGGCAACGGATCAGCAGGGTGGAGGAGTACAAAAAGGCAATGGCAGCCCTCGACAAGAGCGGCAGCATTCTCCTGCGGGTCAAACGCGACCGCCACACCCGCTTTGTCGTGATTGAACCGCAACGGTAAACCACCACCCGTCTGTACTGCCGAAAATGAAAAACCCGTCCGGGACACGATCTGTCCTGGACGGGTTTTTTTCTGAAACTGATGAAGATTTCTGCCGTTTTTTTGAGCGGCTCCGGGTGGTAACCCGCCCCGGGAAATTCAGCAACAGGCAGCCACCGCCACCATCAGGCGAGTAACGCGTTCCGGATCCTTGCGGCCCGGGGCCTGCTCCACCCCGGAATTGACATCCACGGCAAAGGGACGGGCCGCGGCAATCGCCTGCCCAACATTTTCCGGACCGATGCCGCCGGCCAGAATCACCGGCCTTTGCGCCTGCAGCGAGGCGACCACCGACCAGTCGAAGCTCTCGCCGGTGCCGCCGGCAAGTTCCTTGTGATAGGTGTCGAGCAGAAAGCCGGCCACCACACGCTCGTAAGGCTGTAAATCCTCGCCACTGAAACCGGGCCGGACCTGAAAGGCCTTGATCACCCGCAGCGGAAACTGCCGACAGTATTCCGGCGACTCGTCGCCATGCAACTGGAGCATGGTCAACCCGCAGTACTGGACAATCTCCTGAACCCGGGCCGGATCATCGTTTCTGAAAACCCCTACCGCATCGACAAAAGGGGGCAGCGTGGCGATGATCGCCCGCGCCTCTTCCGGCCTGATATACCGCGGACTCTCCTGGACAAAGATAAATCCCAGGGCATCGACGCCAGCGGCAACGGCATGCCGCGCCTCCTGTTCATCGGTCATGCCGCAGATCTTGATCCGTGTTCGGGATCCCATTCCTCCTCCTTAAAAAAGATATAACAGCGACAGCCGCCTTACCGGATCAGCGGCCCATCAGTTCGCGGACCGCCTGCTCCCGACCGCCGGCACGCATCAGGGTCTCACCGACCAGTACGGCGGCAATGCCGGCATCCGCCAGTCGCCGGATATCATCGCCGTCGCGGATCCCGGATTCGCTGACCAGCGGAATCGTGTCCGGGACAAGTTTTTTCAGCCGGAAGGTGGTCGACAGATCCATGGAAAAATCCTTCAGATTGCGATTGTTGACGCCGATGAGCGTACTGCCGGCCGCCAGGGCCTTTTCCAGTTCATGTTCGTCATGGACCTCGACCAGGGCATCCATGCCCAGTTCCCGGCTCTGGGCCAGGAAATCACTGATCTGATTTTTTTCGAGGATGGCGGCAATAAGCAAAATGGCGTCGGCGCCAAAGACCCGCGACTGGCTGATCTGCGCCTCGTGGATGATGAAGTCCTTGCGTAACACCGGCAGCCCCACCGCCCTGCGCACCAGCGGGATATAGGCGAGACTGCCCTGGAAAAATTTCTCATCGGTGAGCACCGACACTGCCTGGGCGCCACCTGCCTCGTACTCGCGGGCGATACGGACCGGATCAAAATCCGGGCAGATGATCCCCTTGGAGGGCGAGGCCTTCTTGGCCTCGGCAATAAGCGCCACCCCGGGATAGCTGGTCAGGGCCGCCTGAAAGCCGCGGGGGCGGTCCACCTCTTTGTCCGGCGCGGCAGAGCCGGCAGCGAGCAACGCCTCTACCTCCCGCCGCTTTTCTTCGACAATGGTATCGAGAATCACGCCGTCACCCCGCGTCCCGACAGAACTTCACCAGGGCGTCGAGCTTGGCCATGGCCGCACCGGAGTCGATGGTTTTCCCGGCCAGCTCCACACCGGCGGCAAGATCGGCGGCCCTGCCCGCTGCCATCAGGGCAGCGCCGCTGTTTAACAGCACCATGTCACGCCGCGGTCCGCTCTCGCCCGCCAGTACGCCGCGCAGCTGGTCGGCCGCGGCCTCCGCCGTCCTGCCGCCCTGGATCTCCGCCAGGGTGGCCCGCGGCAGCCCAACCTCCTCCGGGGTAATGGTAAAGGTGCGTACTGCGCCGTTGTGGACATCCGCCACCATCGTTTCGCCGGTGACGGTGATCTCGTCCACATTGCCGGCGCCGCACACCACCAGGGCGCGGACCACGTCGAAGCGGGCCAGCACGTTGGCCAGCTTCTCGACGAGCGCCGGGGCATAGACGCCGAGGACATAGACATTGGCCCCGGCCGGATTGGTCAAAGGGCCGAGGATGTTGAAAATCGTCCGGATACCGATCTCGCGGCGGGGGCCGATGGCATGCTTCATCGCCCCGTGCAGCATGGGAGCGAACATGAAACCGATGCCGACCTGACGGATGCAGGCGCCGATCTGCGGTGCGCTGAGATTGAGGTTGACCCCCAGGGCTTCGAGCACGTCGGCGCTGCCGCAATGACTCGACACCGACCGGTTGCCGTGCTTGGCCACCGGCAACCCGGCCCCGGCCACGACAAAGGAAGAGGTGGTCGAAACATTGAACGTGCCGGAGGCGTCGCCGCCGGTGCCGACGATATCGACGAGAAGATCGCCGCGGTCCGCCGCATCGACCCGGGTCGCTTTCTCCCGCATCACCCGTGCCGCGCCGGTGATCTCATCGACGGTCTCGCCCTTGATCCTGAGGGCGGTGATAAAGGCGCCGATCTGGGCCGGCGTCGATTCGCCACCCATGATCTCGTGCATGACCGCGACCATCTCCTCCTCGGAGAGATTGCCGCCATCCACCACCCTGGCAATTGCATCCTTGATCATAGTATCCTCCTGCTCAAGCTCGATTCGCGGCTAAGCAAAATACATCTTTTCGTAATCCGGACTGACAAAATTGCGCAGCAGCTGGACGCCGTGCGGGGTCATGATCGATTCGGGATGAAACTGGACCCCTTCGACCATCAACGTCCTGTGCCGTACCCCCATCAGCTCTCCCTGATCGGTATGGGCGGTTTTGATCAGACAATCAGGGAACTGCTCGTCCGCCACCACCAGGGAATGATAGCGCATGCCGGCAAAGGGGTTGGGCAGGTTGGTGAACACCCCCTTGCCGTCGTGGTGGATGGGGCTGGTCTTGCCGTGCATGACCCGGCCGGCCCGCACCGTCAGGCCGCCAAAGGCCTCGCCGATGGACTGATGGCCGAGACAGACGCCAAGCACCGGGATTCTGCCAGCAAAATGGCGGATGGCGGCGATGGAAATGCCGGCCTGAGCCGGATCGCAGGGGCCGGGGGAGATGAGCAGCCGGTCCGGTGCGATGCCTTCGATGAAGGAGATGTCCACCTCATCGTTGCGGAAGACGCGCAGCTGTTCACCGAAACCGCCGATGGTCTGGACGATATTGTAGGTGAAGGAATCGTAATTATCGATAATGACGATCATGGCCGTTAAAATCCTTTTTCCGCCAGTTCCACCGCCCGCATGAGGCCGCGTGACTTGTTCAGCGTCTCCTGGTACTCCATTGCCGGATCGGAATCGGCGACGATGCCGGCGCCGGCCTGCACCCAGAGATTGTCGTCCTGGAGGATGAAGGTGCGGATGGTGATGCAGAAGTCCATGTTGCCGGAAAAGCCGAAATAGCCCACCGCCCCGGCATAGGGGCCCCGGCGCTCCGGCTCCAGCTCCTCGATGATCTCCATGGCGCGAATCTTGGGAGCGCCGCTGACCGTGCCGGCCGGGAAACAGGCGCGGACCACGTCAAACTGGTCGCGGCCCTCGGCGAGCTGGCCACGCACCCCGGAGACGATGTGCATGACATGACTGTACCGCTCGATGACGAGCAGATCATGGGTTTCCACCGTGCCGTACTCAGCCACCCGGCCGACATCGTTGCGGCCCAGATCGACCAGCATCAGGTGCTCGGCCCGCTCCTTGGGGTCGGCGAGCAGTTCCCGTTCCAGGGCAAGATCCTCTTCCCTGGTTCTCCCCCGCGGCCTGGTGCCGGCAATGGGCCGCACCTCGATCTTCCCCTCTTCGAGGCGCACCAGGATCTCCGGCGACGAGCCGATCTGGATGTTGCGCCCCAGCTTGAGATAAAACAGGTAGGGACTCGGGTTGATGTGACGGAGGGCCCGGTAGAGCATGAAGGGCGGCAAAAAGGTCCTGCTGTGAAAACGCTGGGAGAGCACGACCTGGATGATGTCGCCGGCCATGATATATTCCTTGGCGCGCCGCACCATCTCCTGAAATGCCTCTTCGCTCATATTGGAGGCAAAGTGATGGCGATGGCCGTCCTGCTCGCCATCGACGACGTCATAGGGCAAGGGCCGGCGCCGCAGCCGGGTGATGAGGGCGTCGATCTGGCGGCAGGCTCTGCCGTACTGCTCCTCCAACGCCTGTCCCTCTTCCAGGGCAACGCAGTTGACCACGGTCAGGGTCTGTTGCAGGTTGTCATAAATGAGGACCATGCGGGGCACCATGAACGAGCTGTCCGGAAAGCGATCCAGGGGCGGATTGATCTCCGGCAGTTTTTCCATGAAACGCACCATGTCGTAGCCGAGATAGCCCACCGCCCCCCCGAAGAACCGGGGCAAAAAATCGCTTTCCCGGCAGGCCTGGAAGGCGGCCAGGGTCTCCTTGAGGATGGCCAGAGGATCGCCGGTCCGCTCTTCCACCCGGCCGTCGCGACGGATGACAATGGTGTTTCCGCGGCTTTCAAAGGTCAGCAGCGGATCAAGACCGATGAAGGAATAGCGTCCCCACTTTTCACCGCCCTCCAGACTTTCCAGCAGAAAGGCATGGGAATCGTCACCCGCCAGCTTGGCAAAAACGGTCAGCGGCGTATCCAGGTCAGCGACGATCTCCCGGCAGACGGGAAGGAGCCGGGCCTGGGCCGCCAGTTTCACAAAATCATCCAACGCCGGTTTGTGCATGATACAATCAAACCTCCCGGGCCAGGGCGGACTGTCACCCTGCGGTCAAAAAAAAAAGCCATGGGAACCGC
The DNA here is from genome assembly GCA_964624225.1 of uncultured Desulfobulbia bacterium. GTDB lineage: Bacteria > Desulfobacterota > Desulfobulbia > Desulfobulbales > SURF-16 > DB1. Next base: position 5,599 of record CAZUZJ010000017.1, read on the forward strand.
ACGGGCGCCCATGGCATATTTCTTTACTGCTGAAAAAGTCGATACGAATTCGGCTCCGTCATTGCACACAACTCCCGCGCGAGCAGGATATCGACAACCCCTCAGGCAGCGGAATCGATACCGGCGAGAAAGCTGTTGACCCTTCTGGTCAGCCGCGAAACCTTCCGCGATGCGTTTTGCTTATGGAGTGTTCCCTTTGTCGCGGCCTTCTGGATGACCGGGATGGCAGCCTGCAAGGCAGCCTTGACCTGGTCGGCCGACTGCGCGGCAATGGCGTCATCCACCGCCCGGATGGCGGTTTTCACCATGCTGCGGTTTGCCCTGTTGCGCGCCCGGCGCAGAAGACTCTGCCGGTTTCTTTTGATTGCGGATTTGTGATTAGCCAAAATAGTTCTCCTCTTGTTGCAAAGACCTGAAAAAAAACACACTGCCTGTCTTCTGACGAAAACAGGACAAAACAGTTTATAACGGGAAAAAATTTATATAAATGATCTCAACCTCGATGTCAAGCATCAACCGCGACTTTCTTTTTTTTCCAAAAAAGACCGGAAACGCCTTTCAACTCTCGCATAATCCGTTAATATCATATATGATTTAAAGAGGAGACAGGCTGAACCGGCCAGGCCGCCCCTGCGGCGACCTGTCATGCAGCCGGGCTGCCCCGGTTGGGCCAGCGCTCCTGGATCATTACACCGCATATGCAATCACCCGCAGCGGCGCATCCGCCCCGCTGCCAGGCCAGGGAGGAACCCCACCGACAGATGCTCGAAGCACTCGCCTCACTCCGCTGGCAGGATGTCGTCGATATCCTGCTCGTTTCCTACATTATCTACCGCATTATCCTGATAATCAAGGGAACGCGCGCCGCCCAGATGCTGATCGGCATCGGCGTGCTGATCGTCGTCTATTTCGGCGCCCGCGAGCTGGAACTCATGACCCTCTACTGGCTGCTCGGCACCTTTCTCAGCTCCATCTTTCTCGTCATCATCATTGTCTTCCAGCGCGACATCCGCCGCGCCCTGACCCAGGTGGGCCAGACTCCCTTCAGCAAGATGACGGAAGAAACCGTCCAGTCCATCGATGAAATCGTGCATGCCGCTAAATATCTCTCGGACCGCAAAACCGGCGCGTTGATCGTCATCGAACGGGAGACCGGCCTGAAGGACTACATCGAATCCTCCCACATCATCGATGCCCGTTTGTCGATGGAACTGCTCGTCAGCCTGTTTCACACCTCCTCCCCCCTGCATGACGGCGCGGTCATTGTCCATAAAAACAGAATTCTCACCGCCTGTTCGGTGCTGCCCCTGACCAAGAATCCCTATATCAGCAAGAAACTGGGAACCCGCCACCGGGCCGCCATCGGCATCTCCGAAGAAACCGATGCCGTGGTGGTGGTGGTTTCCGAGGAGACCCGCCAGATCTCTCTCGTCCTGCACGGCGGCATCACCAGCGGACTCGACATTCCATCCCTGCGCAACCGGCTGGAGGCCATTCTCACTCCGAAGGAATTCGACACGACCAAATGGAAAACCTGGCTGCAAAGAAAATAAAAAAATGGTTCGACCGGCCCTGGCCGAAAAACTGGGTGCTGAAACTCATCTCCTTCTTTTTCGCCCTGTTTCTCTGGTATTTTGTCGTGGGTGAAGACAAGGTGGACAAGACCATCAACATTCCGGTGGAGATCCTCAACATGCCGGCCAATCTGACCATCTCCAATCAGTTTAAAAACGAGCTGGAGATCACTGTCACCGGCCCGCGCGGTCTGATCCGCAATCTCGACCAGCAGCACATCTACCGGCCCATCGATCTCTCCCGGGCCGAGCCCGGCACCCGTGTCTTCCAGAACACCGAGGATGCCATCTCCCTGCCCCGCGGGGTGCGGCTGCTGCGGGTCAAACCAACCGACATCATTCTCCAGCTCGACATGCTGGTGAAAAAAAATATCCCGATTCAGGCGGTGAGCAGCGGCGAGCCCCCCGCCGGCTTCACCCTGGTTTCCATCACCACCGACCCACCGACCCTGCCGGTGACCGGACCGCAGATCCTCGTGGAACAGCACGACGTCATCTCCACCGCTCCCATCGACGTTTCCCGTCTGACCGAATCCACCACCAGACCAGTCGCCCTGGAGCTGCCGCCGGCCATCAGCGATCTGGTGGGCAATCCGGTTGTCAACGCAACCATTGTCATCACAGAGAAGAAAGAGGAAAAAACGGTGAAGGGCATCCCGGTACGCCTGCTGCTCTCCGGCAGGAAAACCTCGACCCTCATTCCGGAAACAGTCACCGTCACCGCCCGCCTCCCCTACACCACGGTCCGGGAAACCAAGGACCTCAAGACCCTGTTCCGCGCCCGCATCATCGGCGTCGATCTCGCCGCCGGCAAACATACCCTGCCGGTGGAGATCATCCCGGCCGAGGACGTGGAAATCGTCACCGTCTCCCCCGATACCGTGACCGCCGATATCAGGGACGAAAAGACCGACGGAGAATAAGACCGCTACCATCATCAATCGACCAGCAGAACACATGTGGCGCCGCGGCACCTTCCGGCGCCATTCCCTTTTCGAGATAAGGAGAAGACAATGAGAAGACTCTTCGGCACCGACGGAGTACGCGGGGTGGCCAACACCTATCCGATGACCACCGAGATCGCCATGCAGATCGGCCGCGGCATCGCCTTTCAGGTCAAGGATGCCAGACACGGTCACCGCATCGTTATCGGCAAGGACACCCGGCTCTCCTGCTACATGCTGGAAAACGCCCTGGCCGCCGGTATCTGCTCCATGGGCGTCGATGTCCTGCTCTGCGGGCCCTTACCCACTCCGGGCATTGCCTTTATCACCACCAGCATGCGGGCCGATGCCGGGGTGGTCATCTCCGCCTCCCATAACCCCTTTCAGGACAACGGCATCAAGATCTTCTCCGGCGACGGCTTCAAGCTGCCGGACGAGCGGGAGGCGGACATCGAGGACCTCATCTTCTCCCAGAAGATGGCGGCCCTGCGGCCGGTGGCGGACGAGGTGGGCAAAGCGGCCCGGATCGAGGACGCCCGGGGCCGCTACATCGTCTTTCTCAAAAACACCTTTCCGCGCTCCTACACCCTGGACGGCTTTCACATCGTCCTTGACTGCGCCAACGGCGCCACCTACGGGGTCGCCCCCCACGTCTTCGAGGAACTGGGGGCCAGGGTGACGAAAATCGGGGTGGAACCGGACGGCAAGAACATCAACCACGAGTGCGGCGCCCTCCACCCGCGGCTCATGGCCGACCAGGTGAAAAATCTCGGCGCTGATATGGGCATCGCCCTGGACGGCGACGGTGATCGGGTCATCGTTGCCGACGAAAAAGGCGAGATCGTTGACGGCGACCACATCATGGCCATCTGCGCCGCTGATCTGCTCACCCGCAAGAAGCTCAGAAAAAAGACCCTGGTGGCCACCGTCATGAGCAACATGGGGCTGGAATTGGCCATGGAAAAGATGGGCGGCCGGCTGGTGCGCGCCCAGGTCGGCGACCGCTATGTGGTGGAGATGATGCGCCAGCACAACTACTCCTTTGGCGGCGAGCAGTCCGGCCACCTGATCTTCCTCGAACACAACACCACCGGCGACGGCATCCTGGCCGCCCTGCAACTGCTGGCCATCATGATCAAGCGACGCAGGCCCCTCTCCGAGCTGACCTCGATCATGGAAACCTTCCCCCAGGTATTGAAGAATGTGCGGACCGCCAAGCGGCTCGACCTCGACCTCGTGCCCGGCTTCAACGAGACCAAGGCGGCGATGGAGGACAAGCTGGGCAGCGATGGCCGCATCCTCGTCCGCCTTTCCGGCACCGAGCCAGTGGTCCGGGTCATGCTGGAAGGCAAGGAGATGACCACCATCGACGCCATGGCCGACGAACTCTGCGAGCTGATCCGCAAGGCGGATGGCTGAGGAGTCTGATTGGCCTGATTGGTTTGATTGGTCGGGCGATCTTACCAACAAGTCCAACAAGTCCAATAAGACCAGTAAGACCAATAAGACCAAAAATATGAAACTCCGTCTCGACAAGCTCCTGCTCATCCGCAATCTCGCTGCCACCCGCCAGAAGGCCCAGGCCCTGATCGGCGCCGGCGAGGTGCTGGTCAACGGCCAGGTGGCGGACAAGGCGGGAACCATGATCGCGACAGAGGCGGTCATCGAGGTCAGGCAACGTTGCCCCTACGTCAGCCGGGGCGGGCTGAAACTGGCCAAGGCCCTGGAGGCCTTCTCCGTAGATCCGGCCGGTTTGATCTGCGCCGATATCGGCGCCTCCACCGGCGGCTTCACCGACTGTCTGCTCCAGGCCGGCGCGGCAAAAGTCTACGCCGTTGATGTCGGCTACGGCCAGCTCGACTGGAAGCTGCGGCAGGACGGGCGGGTGGTGGTGATGGAACGGACCAATGCCCGCCATCTGCAGCCCGGCGACATCCCTGAACCGCTTCATTTTGCCGTCATCGACGCGAGCTTCATCTCGCTGAAGCTGCTCGTTCCACCGCTCCTGCCGCTGTTCCCCCCCCATCCTGCCGCGATCATCGCCCTCATCAAACCGCAGTTCGAGGTGGGCCGCGGCCGGGTGGGCAAGGGCGGCATCGTCCGGGACAGCAGCCTGCACGATGAAGTGGTCGCCGAGCTCGGCACCTTTGCCAGCACCCTCGGACTGGTCTCCCTTGGGGTGATCGAATCACCGCTCCTCGGCGCCAAGGGTAACCGCGAATTTCTCATTCACCTGCGCGGCGCATAAATCAGGCCCAGTTTATCGGCTTTCGATTTGACTTGCCGGCCGGTTAATGCTACTTTATTGCCCATTGCGCATCCGGCCACGATTGCCGGAACGGGAGGCGTGACCCCTTTTTGATGGCGTCGGAAATAATCCGATCCACCCCGTTGCTGCGGGATCGCGAAATGCTCGACGTACTACCACCTGGACGCCTTCGCTATCGCGACGCCACTGCACCTTTTCTATCGAACTTTTGTGTTTAGCCATCCAGATCCTTTTTGCGAGTGCATCATTTTTTGTTTTGTGGAGATTGACCAAATGAAAAAAACATTATCCGTCCTATCCCGCCGTTTTGCCGTCGGTCTCGGCTTTTCCCTGCTCTCCCTTTTCTTCACCGCATCGGTATCCGCCGCCGAATATGTCAGTGTCATCAAAGACGGCGTCAATATCCGTTCCGGCCCGGGCACCGATAGCGAGGTACACTGGGAGGTGTTTAAGGATTTCCCCCTCAAGGTCGTGCAGCGCAAGGACCAGTGGGCGAAAATCGAGGACTTTGAAGGTGACGGCGGCTGGATCCATGCATCGCTGGTCACCGACAAGAAGACCGTCATCGTCAAGGTGAAAAAGGCCAATATCAGGGTCGGTCCCGGGGAAAATTACGAAATCGTTGCCTCCGCCCTTTACGGTGTTGTCTTTAGTCAGGGAAAAATTCAGGGGGACTGGGTGGAAATCAGCCATACCGACGGCACCAAGGGCTGGGTCCATAAATCGCTGATCTGGCCGTAAACGCCCTTCCCTTCCCCTTGCCATTCCCCTCCGAGTGCCGCCACCGGGTCGGCACTCGGCTTTCTCTCTTGCCGCCTTTCTTTTTTTATCAGCCACACCTGTACCACAATGTGCACAACAGCCTTGACAGCGCCATACTTTCTGCGCTAAGTGGTGACGAAAACGTTTTTCGGGATGGTGCAACCGGCCGCCCTGCTCTGGTACCTGAGCGAAGGGCACTATGACCTCGACGAACACATCGCCGGTGTCTGGCCGCTGTTCGTCCACACAGTAGTCGGATAAATCAAGGAGGCACTGAGGATGAAAACAACGTCAGATCCAGACCGCCGAGGAAGACCGCAAGCGATCCCGGAAAAACTTGCCATTTCCGAAGAGGACATCTATGCAGCGATGAAGGAAATCCCCGGCTATCTGGACATCACCCCCGGTGATTTTCGGGAACTCTACGCCCATTCCTACCGTCGTGCCCTGGAGCGACTCACCAATTCGGTGCGGGCCGCCGACATCATGACCCAGGAGGTGGTCGCCGTCGAGCTGACCACGCCACTTTCCGAGGTGGCCAAAAGGATGGCAGGGAAAGGCATTTCCGGGTTGCCGGTGCTGGACCGCAGCCAGCGGCTCGCGGGAATGATCTCCAAGCGGGATTTTCTCCGCCACATGGGCGGTGAACAGGCGTCTTTCATGGCCGTCATCGCCGCCTGCCTGGAGGGCAAGGGATGCGCGGCTCTGGGGATTCGCAAGGGCGTGGCGGCGGATATCATGACCAGTCCGGCCCTCTTCATCACCCCGACCACCACCCTGGCCGAGGCAGCGGCCACCCTGACCAACAACGCCATCAACCGCCTGCCGGTCCTCGATGAAGAGGGTAGACTGCGCGGCATTCTGACCCGGACCGATCTGATGCGGGCCCATGTGCTGACCCCGGCTCCTGGCGAACAGGAAAAACCGCTCGGGAAGGAGGCGTCATGAAGTATTTCGACAAGATGAAAGGTTCCACCACCAGCCCGCCCGGCCCCGGCGCACGCGAAATCGCCTGGTCGTGGCTCGGCGCCTTTCTCGGCATCGCCGCGGTGGCGCTTGTCCATTACCAGTTCCTGGCCGAACGGGATCTGCTCCTCATCATCGGCAGCTTCGGCGCCTCGGCGGTGCTGATCTACGGGGCGATCAAAAGCCCGCTGGCCCAGCCCCGTAACCTCATCGGCGGCCATGTTCTCTCCGCCGTTATCGGTGTTTTCTGCTTCCAGACCTTCCAGGGCGAGACCTGGCTCGCCGCCTCCCTGGCCGTGGCCACCGCCATCGCCGTCATGCACGCCACCCGCACTCTCCATCCGCCCGGCGGCGCCACCGCCCTCATCGCCGTCATCGGCGGCGACCAGGTCCACCAGCTGGGGTACCTCTATGTCCTCATGCCGGTGGCCCTGGGGGCGCTCATCATGCTCGTTGTCGCTCTGCTGATCAACAACATCCCCAAAACGAGAAAATATCCGGAATTCTGGCTGTAAAGACGCGCCGCCGGCAGATTTCGAGTCCTGCCAGCCGGGCGGGACTTCTCGAGTCCCGCATTTCAGGAAATGACGCGGCTCTCCCCGGCCTCCTCATGGGTGACGCCGTCGCGGATGTGATAGATGCGCCGGAAGGTCGGAATGATCTTTTCATCATGGGTGACAACAATAACCGCGGTGGCGAACTGACGGGCCATCTCGTTTAAGATGCGGATCACGGTCAGGGCCCGCACCGAATCGAGCGGCGCGGTTGGCTCGTCGGCCAGGATCACCGGCGGCCGGTTAACCAGGCCGCGGGCAATGGCGACCCGTTGCTGCTCGCCGCCGGAAAGCTGGGCGGGCATGGCGGCGGCCCGGTGCTGGACGTCGAGGGCAATGAGCAGATCAAGCGCCCGCCGCCGCGCCTCGTCGTTGGGAACTCCGGCCAGCATCGGCAGCAGGGCGACGTTGTCGGTGACATCGAGAAAGGGAATGAGATAAGGGGCCTGAAAAACAAAACCGATCTTGTCACGCCGCAGGGCGCGCAGATCACGGACCTGCCAGCCGTTGTCAAAGATCACCTCATCACCCAGGATCATCCGGCCGGCGGTGGGGTCGAGCACCGCGCCGAGACATTTGAGCAGGGTGGACTTGCCCGAGCCGGAAGGGCCGATCAACCCCACCACCTCGCCGGGCGCCACCACCATGTCCACCTTTTTCAGGGCGTCCACCGCGGTATCGCCGACGCCGAAGCGTTTTTTCATCCCCTCGATGCGAATGCCCGCCTTGCTCATCTCATCCTCCTATGGCCTCGGCCGGATCAACCTTCAGCGCCATGCGAATGGCAACGAGGCTTGCCAGTACGCAGATCACCAGCACGGCAAAAAAACCAGCCACCGAATCCCTTGGCATGAGCAGCACATACTTGGGGAAGGAGGGAGCCGCGAAGGTGGCGCTGATCTTGCCCACCACAAAGCCGATCATGCCGAGCACCACCGACTGCTGCATGATCATGGCGGCGATGGTGCGGTTACGGGTGCCGATCAGCTTCAGCACGGCGATTTCCCTGATCTTATCCATGGTCAGTGTGTAGATGATGAAGGCGACGATGGCGGCGCTGACCACGGCGAGGATGACCAGAAACATGCCGATCTGTCTGGCCGAGGTGGCGATCAGTTTGCCGACCAGGATCTTTTCCATCTGCGGCCGGGTATAGGCGGTCAGCCGCTTCCAGCGGGCGATGGCTCCGGCCGCCTCCGCCGCCTTCTGGCCCGGATGCAGCCGCACCAGCACGGCGTTGACCGTCTGGCTGGCCTCCTGGGCGGCATTGACGGCATCGGTCAGACCGGGCACTCCGGGCCGGTTGAACGCGGGATTGGCCTCGGTGCGCTGGCGATTCTGCCGGATGGCGTCGTTATCCTTGAGAAACTGCGCCTCCTGGGCATCCTTGAGGGGAATGAAGACCATGGGGTCGCCGCTCGATGAGACCATCCGCCGGGTCAACCCGACGACGGTGTAGTGATTGCGGCGGATGGTCAGCCGATCACCGAGGGCAAAACCGGTGGCGATATCGGCGACTGCCTCGTAATGACTGCGACTGATCTGCCGCCCGGCCACCAGATAGGGGGGCCAGCCCGGGGTGCCCGGCGCGCCGGCCATGATACCCACCACCATGGCCCGCACGTCCTGATCGCCCCGCCGCACCTGCATGGTGAGATAGGTGACGTTGGCGGCCTCGGCTATGCCCGGCATGGCGCGGATACCGCGGTAAAGATCGGCATGGATGCCCGAGGATTCCGCGTAGGGCCCCAGGGTATCCTGCTGCACCACCCAGAGATCGGCGCCGCTGTTATCGAGCAGCACCCGGGCATCATCAACCATACCCCGGTACACCCCGGCCATGGTCAGGGTGACGCCGATCAACAGCCCCAGCCCGACCCCGGTGAAGACGAATTTCCCCCAGGAATGGAGGATGTCGCGACCGGCCAGGCTGATCATCGCCCCGCTCCGACGAGGTGCTCGACAACGCGGATGCGACTGCGGGAAGAAAGCGCCCTTTCACTGTAAAGCACCACCTGATCGCCGGCGGCAAGACCATCAAGGACCTGCACCCGACCGTCGAGATCGGTCATCCCGAGGGTGACCGGCGTGAAACGAAGAGCATCGTCAGTGACCTTCCAGACCCCGCGCCGACCGGCCTCACTCTGCACCGCGGCATTGGGGATGACCGGCGCGGCCGGCAGATCCGGCAGGGTCACGGTGACCTCGGCCAGTTCGCCGAGCGGCGGCAGCGGGTCGGGCAGATCGGCAAACACCACCTTGGCCAGCATCTCCTCGGTCACTGCGTCGGCCAGGGGCTCCACCCGCAGGAGCCGACCGACGAGCACCTCGTCCGGACGGGAACGCAGGATAATCTCGGCGGCACGATCAGGAGCCAACCCCCGGGCCTGTATCTGATCAAAACGGACATTGACCCACAGGCTGGCCGGATCGATGCACTCCACCACGGTCTGCCCCGCCACCACCGTGCTGCCCGGTTCGCTCTCGCGGGCCGCCACCAGGCAGTCGACCGGGGCAAGCAGCCGCAAATCGCGCCGCTGGGCCGCCAGGGCCTGTTGCTCAGCGGCAAGGCGGACCACCTCCTGCCGGGCTGCGGCCCGGCCCGCCTCGGCCAGCCGCAGTTCATGCCGCCGGGCCGCGGCCAGCTCCTCGCTCACCGATTTTACCTGCAACAGCAGTTCATAACGATTTGCCTCCCGCCGGGCATGGCCTTCGCGGGTCTCGGCCTCGACAAGCTGGGCGCGGGCCCGTTCCAGGGCCGCTTCCTGGGCCCGGATCCGTTCATCGAGATCCACCGGCTCCATTTCACCAAGCACCCGACCGGCCGCCACCCGGTCGCCCACCTGGACATCAAGGCGCATGAGCCGGCCGGCCATTGTCGGACCGATCCGGTAGGTATAACGAGCCTCAACCGTACCGATGCCGAACAGGGCAGGCGCAAGGACCTTCTCTTCCACGGTGGTCAGGGTGACCGCCACCGGCGCGAGCGGACCCGAGCGGATGGCGACAAAGACAAAGAGGATAAGCAGAGGAACGAGAACAGCCAGCAGGGCCAGGGTGCGTCGTTGGAGAACAGGGGTTTTCATGAGGCCCTCCGGATGCCGCGGCGATAGATGGCAAAGACGCCGGGCGCCTCGCGACGGATGCGGCCGACATCGCCGGCCAGCAATGCCTGCACGACCAGCCCCTGAATGGTGCCGATGAAGAGGGTGACGGCGGCCTCCGTCTCCAGTCCGGCATCAAGCTCACCGCACTGCTTGCCCCGGTCAACCACCTCTTTGAGACGCGCGCCATAGGAAAGAATGAGCCCTTGCGCCACCCGTCGGGCCGCCGTCTCCCCGGCGCGTTGCAGTTCCCCGAACAGGATGCGGGGAATGCCGGGATACGTGACAACAAAGTCCACATGGGCCATGAACATCCCTTCCAGGGCGGCAAACGGCGTTGCCGCTTGCGAAACCGCCTGGTCGACCCGCGCCAGCAGTCGGTGGGCGACCCACTCCATCACCGCCTGCAAAATGGCATCCTTATTGGCAAAATGGCGGAACAGCGCCCCTTGAGTCAGCCCCATGCGCCCGGCGATCGCCGCGGTGGTGATCTCGCTCGGGTTGCGCTCCCCGGCCAGTTCGATCACCGCCTCCACCGTCACCTCCCGCCGCTCCTCCGCTGAAAGATACTTGCCCGTTGCTTCCATATGCCCTCCAAAAAGATAGTAATCAATTACTATCTTTACCCAGGGGGGTCATTTTGTCAACCCCTTTCGACCACCGCATATCATGACGGCGGATCAGTCATTTTTTCGAAGGCGAGCGGGCAGCGCACCGCATGGCCGGCCTTGTTGCGGAAAAGAAGATAGCCGTGGCGCAGGGCAAAGAGCAGGAGATCCCGGGTAATCTCGACATCGCGGCGGCAGTATTCGATGATCCTGGCAAATTCGCCCTCTTTATACCATTGCAGGGCGAGCAGGCCGCTGCCGCCCTTCTGCACCCCGAGGGTCTGCTCTGCCAGGGCCTCCAGGCTGAGCCGGTAGCCAAGCCGTTTTTTCACCTCCACCAGAAGATCGAGGGAGGGCAGACTGCTCAGAGGAAAATCGGTGTAGGCGGACAGCACCTGATAATCAAAGCGGGTCGTGTTGAAACCGACCACCAGCTCAAGCCGGCGCAGGTGGGCGATCAGCCCGTCCACCTCTGTCTCGGCGTAGACGGCATAGTCATCGCTTTCGCCGTCATAGACCACCGCAAAACTGATCCCCATCCGCTCCGCCCGGTGCCAGCCCCCCACCTCCTCGGCCGACCGTTTGGTCTCCACGTCAAAGACGCCGTAACGCCGGGGCAGGGCAAAGGAAGAAGTTACAGAGCGCCGGGGCTTTTCCGGGACGACAACGGCGGGCCGCTGTGTATCGGCCTCCCCCTCCCTGGCCAGCAGGCCGTCCAGCACCGCCAGGGCCGCCGCCTTGTCGATCGGCCGGTTGCCGGAGCCGCACTTGGGCGAATGGACGCAGCTCGGACAGCCCGTTTCGCAGCCGCAGTCGCCAATGGTCTTGCGGCTCACCTCCAGCAGTTCGCGGATTCGGCGAAAAACCTGGCGGGCCAGGCCGACGCCGCCGGCATGGCCGTCATAGATGAAGATGGCCGGCGCGCCAAGCTGCGGGTGAAAGGGATAGGAAATACCGCCCACATCATTACGATCGCAGAGCACCAGCAGGGGGAAGACGCCGATGGCGGCATGCTCCACCGCGTGGATGCCGCCCATGAAGTGCATCTGTCG
>CAZUZJ010000018.1:0-1392 GCA_964624225.1 uncultured Desulfobulbia bacterium
CAGCCAGGAGGATATCGCACTGCGCGGCCATGCCATCGAGGTGCGCATCAACGCCGAGGATCCGCAGAACAATTTCATGCCTGAAGGCGGCAAAACCGTCACGGTCTATCGGTCGCCCGGCGGCTACGGCGTCCGGCTCGATGGTTTTGTCTATCAGGGCTTCACCATTCCCGAGGTCTATGATTCCCTGCTGGTAAAACTGACGGTTTTCGGTTTTTCCTGGAACGAAACGGTGGACCGCATGCGGCGCTGCCTGCGCAACTACACCATTGTCGGGCCGAAAACCACCATCCCTTTTTATCTCAATCTGGTCAATGATCCGGATTTCCAGGATGGAGATTTTGATACGTCCTATCTGGATACCCATCCTCATCTTTTCGATTACAAGGATGATACCAGCGAGGTCAACAAGCTGGCCAGACTGATTGCCGAGATTCACTACAAAAAGGACAACGTCTACGCCATCTGAAGCAATGAACGCTACCATCGGGGCGCATGCCCTGTTGCCAGAGAAAAAGGAGTCACCCATGGACCGAATTGTGCAAGGGATGCATATCAGTGAAGTGCTGAAAATCATGAGAGGGGCGGACGGCTATTTCGTCACCAACACCGCCCGCGATCTCTCCCAGTCGGATTTCAAGAATCGTATTCTCCTCCATACCGACCTGCTTGCCGCCGGCCCCAGGGAAAAGGCAAATTATTTTTCCCTGGAAATCACCGGCGGCGCCTCGGTGCATGTGGATATCCTGCGCAAGCAGGTTGATCCCTTTCTGAAACTCGAACTGCTGCGGGAGAAGATGCCGAACACCATGTTTCAGACTCTGTGCCGCGGCGTCAACCTGTTCGGCTACCGGCCCTATCCGCAGAATGTCATCCGTTTTGCGGTGCGCGAGTTTGCAAAATACGTCGATGTCTGGCGCGTTTTCGACTTTCTCAATCACATTCCCAATATGCAGGCGGTCTTCGAGGAGGTGCAGAAGGCCGGCAAGATCCTTGAACCGTGTATCTGTTTTTCCACCGGCCCGGAACATACGGACGAGTATTACGTCAAGAAGGTGGGCGAGATTCTTGCCGTCACCGGCGACGAGATTCTGCTCTGCATCAAAAACCATGGCGGGCTCGGCACGCCGAAGCGCATCGGTGAACTGGTCAAGGCAATCAAAAATGCCTATCCGGACATCGTCATTCACTATCACGGCCACAACACCGACGGCAACGACATCGGCCGCATCACCGCGGCGGTGGTCAGCGGCGCCAAGATCGTCGATGCCTCGGATCACGCCATGACCGGTTATTTCGGGCCGCCGCCGGTGCTTTCCGTTCTCCAGACCCTGAAGGATTACGGCTACACGGCGGTGGGGATGGACGAGGCGGCGGTGATCGAGACCTCCG
>CAZUZJ010000018.1:1500-17073 GCA_964624225.1 uncultured Desulfobulbia bacterium
GCTGCGTAACGAGCGCAAACATTATGAGTATTTCGAATCGCAGTTCAAAGGCTTTCTGCCCACCGTGCAGATTCACAAGCTACCGGGCGGCGCCATGGGCAGCAGCTTCGAGCAGGCGATGAAGGGCAAGTTCCTGAACCGCATGCCGGAGATTCTCCATGAGGAGCTGCCCAAAGTGCAGCGGGAACTCGGCAACTGGTGGAGCGTCACCCCGGGCTCCCAGATCCTCTGGACCACTGCGGTCAGCAACGTGCTGGGCGGTGAGCGCTACGGCAACTGTTCCGGCGACCTCAAAAACCTGCTGCTCGGCAAGTACGGCCCCTTTCCCTTTTACTGCCCGGAAGACTGGATCTACGAGAAGGCCTTTGGCCCGGACTGGCGCAAGGTTCTGGAAGAGCAGGGCGGCATGGACGAGATCGAGGACATCGATATTGAGAAGGAGCGGGCCGTGCTCGCTGACCGGCTCGGATGCGATCCCACCGATCAGCAGCTTGTTACCTATCTGCAGCATCCCAAGGATGCGGTGGATTTCTTCAAGTTTGAGGAAAAATTCGGCAGGGTCTATGTCCTGCCGCCGTCAATCTTCTTCAAGCGTGGTGGTTTCGCCCTGGGCGAAACCCTGGAATTCACCGACCACAACGGCAAGGGCCACCTCATTGAAATCGGCCCCATGCAGAAAAACGAAAACGGCGAAACCAGCATTTACCTGAACGTGGATCACCATCTCCGGGTCTTTACCATGGAGGCGGAGGTCAGCGAGCAGGGCGGCACGGCCAAGGAGCCGACCCTGACCAAAAAAGAGATTCAGGATCTGGGCAGGATCGGTGATGTCCGTGCCCCCTTTGGCGCCAATGTCTGCGAGATCAGCGTCAAAGAAGGCCAGGATGTGGCGGCGGGCGATAAACTGGCGGTGCTGGAGGCGATGAAGATGCAGACCCCGGTGCTGGCGCCGGTGGCGGGCAAGGTGGAAAAGATCGAGGTCAAGGTGGGCGACCCGCTGAAAATGGGCGGCAAACTGATCAAGATCGCCTGTGACTGAGCCGGCGCGCCGGTTCGCAAGTTTTTTCTGAACAACGACCAAAGCGCGGCAATCCGTCATGGATGCCGCGCTTTGGTATTTCTGGTGTTGGCCGGTTGTCCTGCCCGCTTGTGAGCCATGGTGCGTCGCTGCCCGGATGGCACCGGCCGGTTGGCGCGGGGAAAAGAAATTATGGGTGGGAGATAACGCTTTCACCCACCTCGATGATCGAGTTCTCCGAGCCAAAGGCGGTGGCCTGCCGTTTCGGGTTGGCCGGATCGGTCCACCACTGACCGTCGACGATGAACTGATACTCGTAGGTGCCGGGATTGAGTTTCAGTTTTTTGACAAATTTGCCGCCCTTGAATTTCCGCATGGCATGCTCGGTGGGCTTCCATTCGTTGAAGCTGCCGGTCAGATACACCTCCGATGCCTCGGGTGCCACCAGTGTGAATTCAGTTGACTGCACCGTTTTGCGTGCTGCTTTGCCGGCCCTGGCGTCGACGCTGGTGCCGGGTTGGCATGTCTTGGATTTGCAGGCCATATTTTCTCCTCCCTCTTGCCTTCAAGCCATCATGTCACGATGATATTTACCCCTTTTTGGTATAATATTTCTATAATGGAATGAGGAAAAGCTTATTGTCAACCAAAAAAGGACAAGGAGGACAGGGAGACTCCCCTGTTCTCCTAGGCGGAAATACCATGAGGTTGCCCGGAAAGATCACCATGCTGAAGCTGCTGACCGTTCTCTGCTGGGTGGTGCTCTTCGTTGTCCTGCTGCAGCGGGATCATCTCGTTGGCAGACTGGAGGTGCATGAAGGTCAGGTGTTGGAAAAAGCGGAGCAGGAAAGTTTCATCGGCGTCTATTTTAAAGGCGAACGCATCGGCTTTGTCAAAAACCGCCTGGAACCTCGGGAGAACGATACGTTTGCTCTGCATCAGCAGGCGGTGCTCAATCTGACCGTGCTTGACGCCAATTACCCGGTCGAGATGGAGGTCCATGCCGGCTTGACTCCAGCCTTTCTCCTCACTGATTTTCGTTTTTCCATGTCCTCGCCATTTTATGCCATGCAGGCCCGGGGCGAGGTGGCGGGCCGTCGTGTTTCCTTTGTCCTTGATACCGGCAAGGACGAGATCCGTGACGCCGTCATCCTGACGGCGCCGCCCATGCTCTCCCTCAACCAGCGCGGCTATCTGCTTCGGGAAAATCTCCAGATCGGGGAAAAGCGCAGCATCGTCTATTTCGACCCCCTGTCGCTGACCGGCAAGGAGGTGCTTGTCGAGTACAGGGGGCTGGAAAAGACCCTGGTGCAGGGCAGGGTTCATCTGCTTCATCATTTTTCCGAAAATTTTGCCGGTATTCGCATCAGCAGCTGGCTTGACGAGACGGGTAAGGTGGTCATGGAGGAGTCGCCGGCCGGTTTTGTTTTTGTCAGCGAGCCTGAATTTCGGGCCACCAGCATCAGCCGCAAGGGCGAGGACATTCTGCAGAGCGTGGCGGTGCCGTATGCCGGTGATCTGACAAATCTTGCCAAAGCCGAACGCATTGCCTTTCGCCTCGAATTGCCGGATGAGGTGTCGTATGAGCTTGACGGCGGGCGCCAGCGCTGGCGGGACGGCATTGTTGTCATCAGCCGGGAGGAGTTCGGGGCGGCGGATACGGCGGTATGTCCGGATATAACAGCCGAGTTGGCGGCAACCCCCTATATCCAGACCGATCATCCCGGCATCCGCGCAATGGCTGAGCAGATCACTGCCGGGCGCGAGCTGCCGCTTGACCGGGTGCGCGCCCTGCTGGACTGGGTGTACGACACCATCGAAAAACGGCCGGTGATCGGCATTCCCGACGCTGCTACTACCCTGCGGACCCGCCGGGGTGATTGCAACGAGCACGCCGTTCTTTTTGCCGCCCTGGCCCGCGCCAGCGGTGTTCCGACCCGGATCGCCGCCGGGGTGACATGGCACGACAATGCCTTTTATTATCATGCCTGGAACGAGGTCTGTCTTGGCGGCCAATGGCTCAGCCTCGATGCCACGAAAAACCAGCTGCCCGCCGATCTCTCCCATATCCGCTTTGTCATCGGCGAGACGGCAGAACAGATCCGCATCGGCGCCCTGCTCGGCACACTGCGGATCCTGCCGGCGGAAGAGGAAAAACAATGAACACAGGGATCGAAGAGCATACCATCTGCGTGACCGGACTGACCAAACGTTTCGGCGCCTATACCGCGGTTGACGATGTGGGTTTCTCCGTCGGCCGCGGGGAAATCTTCGGTTTTCTCGGCCCTAACGGCGCCGGCAAGACCACCACCATCAAGATGCTGGCCGGCCTGCTCAGGCCGGACCGGGGCGCCATCACCCTCTGCGGCCACAGCATGGCAACGGAACCGGAGCGCTGCAAGCAGCTCACCGCCTATATTCCGGACCGTCCCTATCTCTATGAAAAGCTGACCGGCGCCGAATTTCTGCAGTTTGTCGCCAGCCTCTACGGCCTGGCGGAGGAGGAATACCGGCGGGCGGCGCGCTATCTCGACCTCTTTGATCTCACCCAATGGCAGCATCATCTCATCGAGTGCTATTCCCACGGGATGCGGCAGAAGATTATCATGACGTCCGCCTTTATGCTCGATGCGCCGCTGCTCATCGTCGACGAACCGATGGTGGGGCTCGACCCGAAGAGCGCCCGGATCGTCAAGGAACTCTTCAAAAGTCACGCCCGACGGGGCTGCACCATCTTCCTGTCCACCCATTCGCTGGAGATCGCCGAGGAGCTGTGTGATCGCATCGCCATCATCCTGCAGGGCAGGCTCCGATCGCTCGGTACCCTCGATACCTTGCGCCGGGAGGCGCAGCTGGCCGAGTCCGACCTGGAGGACGTCTTCCTGCAATTGACCGGGGCGAACGAGCTGGCCGGGGTCATCGCCGCCCTGCGCCATGATGGGAGCTGAGATGCGGCCGATCCTGCTCTTTCCGCTGCTGCGCACCTCGAGAAACCGTTTTTTTCCGGCCGGAGTTTTCCCCGCCAAGGGACTCGGGGTGGCGCTCTTCGGCTTTGCCCTCTGCCTCCTCCTCTATCTCGTCTCTGTCAGGGTGGTGGGGTATTTTTACCGCCAGAGCGATCTCGGTATCATTCTCAGCCTGAAGATCTTTCAGATGGGCTGGATCATCATGTTTGCCATGCTCGTTTTTTCCAGTATGGTTTCGGCCGTCTCCATTCTCTTTCTGTCAAGGGACAACGAGATCGTCTTTGCCGCACCGGTCCCACCGGAGCAGCTCTATTTCATGCGTTGCTACAGCATCGTCACCTCCACCGCCTGGATGATGATCATCTTTTCCCTGCCGGTGTTTGCCGCCTATGGCCGGGTCTTTGCCGCCGGCTGGGGCTATCAGCTCCTGCTCGTCCTCTGTCTGCTGGCCACGGCGCTCACCGCCGGACTGATCGGCGCCGGCCTGACCGTGCTGCTGGTCCGGTTTTTCCCGGCCCGGCAGACCAAGGACATCGTCTTTTATCTGTCGCTCTGTTTCGGCCTCTTCCTCTATATCATGTTTCGCATGCTGCAGCCGGAGCAGCTGGTCAACCCGGACCGTTACGGCGATTTCATCGAATATCTCTCTGCCGTCTCCCAGCCGGCCGGTCCCTATGTGCCGGCGGCCTGGGCCGCCAATCTGCTGTCGCTTTATCTGGTCGACCGCGAGATCGACTGGTTGCTGCTGGCCCTGCTGCTGGTCGGGCCGCCGTCCCTCTTCTTTGTCGGTGAATGGCTGATGGCCCGGTTCTTTTTCACCGCCTTCTCGAAATCCCAGGAGTCGTTTGGCGGCTATCGCTCCTTTGCCGGCCGCTCCGGCTACCGGCGCGGGGCAATGCGCTGGATCTTTCGCAAGGAAACTAAGGTCTTTCTGCGCGATTCGGCCGAATGGTCGCAGCTCTTCATGATCGCCGCCCTGCTGGTTGTCTATCTCTACAGTTTTAAGGCTCTCCCCCTGGAGCGTTCGCCCCTGCAGACCGAATACATCACCAATCTCATCTCCTTTCTCAACGTCGGCATGGCCGGCTTCATGGTCACCTCGCTGGCCGCCCGTTTCGTCTTTCCCGCCATCGGCGCGGAGACCGGGGCCTTCTGGCTGATTGCCGCTGCGCCGATGACGGTGAATCGCTTTCTGTTCTGCAAATTTCTTTTTTATGCCGCACCGTTTACCGCATTCGGTCTCTTTCTCGTCATTGCCTCGGACAGTCTGCTGGCCATCGAGGGGCCGATGTGGTGGTTTTCAGTGACAGCCATCCTCGTTATCTGCTGGACCGTGGTTGGCCTGGCGGTGGGCTTTGGCGCGCTCCACGCCGATTTCAAGGCGGAAAACCGCGCCACCGCTCAGGGCGGCCTGGGGGCGATGCTGTTTCTCTTCTGCGCCATGAGCTTTGTTTTTGCCGTGGTGGCGGGCGGGGCGTATCCCATGTATTATCTGACCCGTGGCTGGATTCGGGACGGGGTGCTGGGCAGTGGGCCGCTGCTGCTGCTGGCGCTCTGGCTTGTGGTAGCTGTTGCGGTGGGGAGCGGGCTGGTGCTGATTTTCTGGCGGCGCGGCTGTCGGCGCTTGAGTCCGTAAGTCTGCTTCGTCCGGCACGACGACCTACCGGTAGGCCTTGAGCCATTCGGTCAGTTCCGCCGCGGCGATCGGTTTGCTGAAGTAGTAGCCCTGCAGCAGATCGCAGCCGAGATCGCGCAGCCGGTCGGCGATCTCCCTGCTTTCCACCCCTTCGGCCACCACCTGCAAGCCGAGGTTGTGGGCCAGGTCGATGGTCGCCCTGACGATGGCGGCATCGTTCTCATTGTTCATCATATCCATGACAAAGGATTTGTCGATCTTGACCTCGGTGGCCGGCATTTTGCGGAGATAGGCAAGGGATGAGTAGCCGGTGCCGAAATCGTCGATGGAGATGCGAATATTGAGGTCGGCGAGGCGCTTGAGAATTTCCATGGCCCGGTTCGGATCCTTGATGAGCGATCCCTCGGTCACCTCCAGGGTGATCATCTCCGGCTGCAGCGGTGATGAGGCGAGTACGCCGGTGATGAGATCGGGCAGCTCGGTGTCGAGGAGGGTGGAGGGGCTTAAGTTGATGGCGATGCCGAGACGCAGTCCGTCGGTGCGCCACGTCGCCGCCTGGTGGACCGCCTGGCGCAGGACCCAGAGGGAGAGCGGTTTGATCAGGCCGGTGCGTTCGGCCAGGGGAATGAATTCATCCGGCGGAACCAGACCGTGCTGGGGATGCTGCCAGCGCACCAGGGCCTCGACCCCGTGCACCGCGTTGGTGCGGGCGTCGATTTTGGGCTGAAAGGCGAGGCGCAGCTCGTTGTTTTCGATGCCCTGCCGCAGTTCGCCCACCATGGTCAGGCGTTGGGTGCTGTGGCGGGCGAGATCGGTGGAGTAGAGCATGAAACGGCTGTCATGCTGCTTGGCGGCGTACATGGCGATGTCGGCCTTCTGCATGACGCTGTCCATGTCGCGGCCGTGATCGGGATAGATGGCCGCGCCGATGCCGGCCTGCACATCGAGTTTCAGTCCTTCCAGGACATAGGGGGTTTTGAAAACGGACTGGATCTTTTTGCGCACGACATCCACGTCGCTGCTGGCCTTGATGACGGTGAGGAGGATGGCGAACTCGTCGCCGCCGAGATGGGCCAGGGTGTCGGACTGGCGAACCGCGCTGCGCAGGCGGAGGGCGACCTGCTTGAGCAGGCGGTCTCCGCTGTAATGGCCGAGGGTGTCGTTGACCTCTTTGAAGCGGTCGAGATCGAGGATAAAGAGGGCGACCTTCTGTTTTTCCCGTTTGGCGCTGTTGATTGCCTGCTCCAGCCGATCGCGCAGCAGCACCCGGTTGGGCAGGTCGGTGAGCTGGTCATGGGTGGCATCGTGCATGGCCTGGTATTCCAGGGCCGCGGCCTGGGTGCGCAGCTCGTAGGTTTGATCGATGACCATGGAACTTGCCTCGTAGGCCATGATTGAACTGACATACTGGCCCCAGAAGGCGAAGATAAAGGGCATGGCATCGAGGAACCACAAAGTGGCGTTGTTTTTCTGCGCCTTGAGGATGGTGTCCGGTGAGATGACGCCGTATTGAAGATGGGCGCTGAGCAGGGTGGCGATGACGATGGCAATAATGGCGATAAGTACGCCGTAGACGGCATGGCGGGTCACCCGCGCCTTCATGATGCGGGCGTTGCTTTTGAAAGACTCTCCAGTGGTGCGGTCCATAAGCGGTTCCTGCGTTTAGAACGGTTTGTTATCTTGCGTAACCGGCTGGGCTGGATGATGCATTTCAAGAAAAGGGCTTGGGTTTTCCTGTCCGGGGGCGCGGATTTTGTTCCGGATTAAACCGGATTCCACTGCACGGCGATGCATCCGGGCGGCTCGGAAAGCGAGCGGTCAACTTCAACATCGTATCGCTATCCTGGTGCTGACAGCAAGATGTTTTTGTCGTTACGACACGGATGTCCGGGGCAGAATGTAGTATTTATGAGGCGTAAAGCCCACAGGTGAAAAGTGATGCCGCTTCAGCCGCAACGCATCGTGAAATATCTCTATTTGCGTTTCATCCGTTTACAGGGGGATCCTGTCACCCTGGCCAGAGGGGTGGGGATCGGGGTTTTTGTCGGGCAGACGCCGACGATTCCCTTTCAGACCGCCATCACCCTGTTTCTGGCCATGTATTTTCGGGGGGCAAAGATTCCGGCCCTGCTTGCCAGCATGCTGACCACGCCCTTTACCTATTACGCCGCCTGGAAAATCGGGACATGGCTGACCCCGTGGGATCTCTCCTGGGAACGGATCGCGGCGGCCAAGGAGATTATTCAAGCAGGGGCAGGGTTGGCGGAGATACTGACGGAATTCGGCAAGCTCGGCCAGGAAACCATTTTTGCCATGCTGCTCGGCGGGGTGCTCTGGGCTGCCCCCTGCGCCATTGTCAGCTATTTTGTCGCGTATAAATTTTTTCTGGTGGTCCAGGAGAAACGGCGGAAAAAACATATTCTTTCCCCCAAATGACGTCTTTCCCCGCCTTTGCTCCCCTGGAAAAGGGTGTTTTGCAGGGGAGCAGGTGGATGAGCTTTCTGGCTGGTGGGGTCGGAGCTGAGTGGGGCAGCGGGTTCAGCGTTTGAAGTAGCGGTCGGTCTCCGCCTTGACCACCCGGGAGAGCAAGAGGAGGCCGATGATGTTGGGCACGGCCATCATCCCGTTCATCAGGTCCGAAAAATTCCAGACGAATTCCAGCTTCATCATCGCGCCAATGATGACCACGCAGACAAAGACGACCCGGTAGGGGTTGATGGCGCGCGGGCCGGCCAGGTACTCGATGGCCTTTTCGCCGTAGTAATTCCAGCCGATCAGAGTGGAATAGGCAAACAGGGCGGTGGCCAGGGCGATGATCACCACCCCGGCCTGGCCCATGGTGTCGCCGAAACTGGCGCTGGTCAACTGACCCGGAGCAACCCCCTGCAACCAGGCCGGCGCGGTGAGAATCACCAGCGCGGTCATGGTGCAGACGACCAGGGTGTCGATGAAGGTCTGGGTCATGCTGACCAAAGCCTGTTTGACCGGGTCCTTGGTGCGGGCCGCGGCGGCGGCGATGGGAGCGGAACCGAGACCGGATTCATTGGAGAAGACGCCGCGGGCGACGCCGTAGCGCATGGCCGCCGCCACCGTGGCCCCGGCAAAGCCGCCGGTGGCCGCCGACGGGTTGAAGGCGTGATAAAAGATGAGAGAGAGGGCGTGGGGAATCTCGCCGGCATTCAGCGCCAGGACCAGCAGCGCGCAAATGACGTAGGCGACGATCATGAACGGCACGAGAAAGGAGGTAAAGCGCCCGATGGACTTGATGCCGCCGAGAATGACGAGACCGGTCAGCAGCATCAGCACCGTGCCGGTGAGCCACGGCTCGATGCTGAAGGTTGACTGGAAGATGGTCGCCACTGCATTGGCCTGGGTCATGTTGCCGATACCGAAGGTGGCCAGGGCGGTGAAGACGGCGAAAAACCAGGCGAGCCGCGGCAGGTCGGCCCCCTTGGCCAGATAGTACATCGGCCCGCCCCGCATGCCGTATTCGCCTTTTTCCCGGTATTTCACCGCCAGCACCGCTTCGGCGTACTTGGTCGCCATGCCGACGAGACCGGTCATCCACATCCAGAACACCGCCCCCGGCCCGCCGATGGAGATGGCGGTGGCGACGCCGACGATGTTGCCGATGCCGACCGTGGCGGCAAGCGCGGTCATCAATGCGGCAAAGTGGCTGATATCTCCATCGGTGCCCAGTTCCTTATGCCAGATCAGCCGCAGGGCGTGGGGCAGGGCGCGGAACTGCATGCCGCGCAGGAGAATGGTCAGATAGAGTCCGGTGCCGACCAGCATGATCAGCATCGGCGGCCCCCATACCCAGCCGGACAGGGTGGCAATCAGCGTGTCAATCGTCGCCATACGAATCTTCTCTCGTAGTTGGGGTCACGTAGTTGGGGTCAGGTCTTGATAAATTATTTTTTCGTTCTGTTGGCAGTGGCAAATCGCACCATGGGGATTCCGCCATAGTGATCGCCGCCTCAATCATGCTGGAGAGAAGGTGGAAAAGCAAGAAAAAAGAGCAGAAAGACCGGCGCCAGGCCGCAATGGCAGCGGGAGACGGTGAAAGCGAATGGGTTGGGGGATAGAGTCAATTCATTTCCGTTCGATGGCCAGATGCAGGCTGATGGCCCCGCTTCTTTTGGCGATGTCCATGGCGGTGGTGACCCTTTCGTAGCGAACGCCGCGATCGGCCTTGACCACCACCTCCCGCCGCTCTGCTTGCAAAAGCCCGAGCCGGAGCTGACGTGCGAGTTCCTGGTCGCTCACCACAACGCCGGCGATGGAAAAATTCCCCTGGCTGTCCACCCCGATCACCACCAGCTGTTCCCTGGTCGGATTTTCGGAATCCACCTGGGGCAGCCGGATATCCATGGTTTCCTGGGTAACAAAGTTGCTGGTCAGGAGAAAATAGACCAGCAGCAGAAAGACGATGTCGATGAGCGAGGTGAGCGGAACCGTGACCTGCGGCTTGGGCCGGCGGGGAAAGGTGAGCATGGGGTTACTCCTGTTGTGAGGAAATCCACGCCTTGACCAGATAAACCGCTACTTCTTCATGCAGGGCATGCAATTCCTGCAGGCGATTTTCCAGATAATTGTGAAAAAAGACAATGGGGATGGCGACAACGAGGCCGTAAGCGGTGGTGAGCAGCGCCTCCCAGATGCCGCCGGCCAGCACCGAGGCGTTGACCCGGCCACCCAGCTCCTGGACGGCCATGAAGGCCTTGATCATGCCGAAGACGGTGCCGAGCAGACCCAGCAGCGGCGCGATGTTGCCGAGGGTGGCGAGGGTGGCGAGATACTTTTCCAGCAGTTTGAGCTCGCGGCTGACACTGTGGGACAGAACGAGTTCGAGACTCTCCCGGTCGGTGGTCGGGTCCATGGCAAGGCCGTCGAGGAGGATGCGTTCCGCCGGAATGGATTTGAGCCAGCGATCCCGTTCCCGGTTCAGAAGCAGGCTGCGAGCCTCCTCCAGCTCGCCGCGGCTGACCAGCCGGTAGATGGAATCGATGAGCTGCGAATTGATGCGGTCGGCGGACCGGTAGAACAGGAACCTCTCCAGAAAGATGGCCCAGCCGATAATGGAGCAGAGCAGGATCGGCCAGGTCAGGATTCCGCCTTTTAACAAGAATTCGATGGTCATCAGCCGCTCCTGCAAACATGGTAATCAGCGGGATAACACAAAAAGGTGGTCCACGCCGCATGGCATCCATCATCTTCATCATGCGGGAAATCGGTCAGTGAATCAAGCGGTAAAATGGAGAATGGCGGCCAGCTGACATCCGACTGGGGTCGCTGAGGGGAATTCGTCGCCTTGTCTGCGGGGCAGATAAGTGGTGCGTACTTGTGATAACCTGTTTACAATGGCGAATGATGACTGCGCCGAGAAGAAAAAAACAGCCCGTGCCGGAAGAAAAGCAGATATACCGGCTGACCATTGAATATGACGGCGGCCGTTACAGCGGCTGGCAGAAACAGGATGATGCCCGGACCATCCAGGGCGCCCTCCTGCATGCCGCGGCTACCCTGCTGGGGGAGGCGGTTGATGTCCAGGGCAACGGCCGCACCGATGCCGGGGTGCATGCCCTGCGCTATACCGCCCATCTGGCCGCTTCCGTCAGCTGGGACCCGCCCCTGCTGGCGGCCCGGCTCAACGAGTTGCTGCCCCACGACATCGTCGTGCTGGAGGCAAAGAAAGCGGGGGCGCGTTTTCATGCCCGCCATAACTGCGTGGCCCGCAGCTATCTCTATCAGCTCGTCACCCGAAAAACCGCTTTCTGTCGCCGCTATGCCTGGTGGGTCACCGAGCCGCTCGATCTTGCCCTCATGCGCGAGGCCGCGGCCCGGATGACCGGCATGCACGATTTTGTCTCGTTTACCGACCGGCAGGCGGTGAAGAACAAATCGTCGCTGGTGCTGGTCGAAAAGATCCAGATCGTGAAAAGAGGAGATGTCATCCTCATTCGTATCGTCGGCTCCCACTTTCTCTGGAAGATGGTGCGGCGCATGACCGGCGTACTGGTGGCGGTCGGCCGTCATGCACTTCCGATCGCCGATGTTGAACGCTTCCTGCGCGAACCCGTCACTCTGGCCACCTACACTGCCCCGGCCCAGGGGCTCTTTTTCGAGCGATGCTTTTACAGTCGCGAGGAGGCTGATGCCTTTCTTGCCGACGATAGCATCACCCCCTGTTTCTTCTGAGCAGCCGTTCCCGGTTCAGTCGCCGAATGCCGAGATAGTTCCATTTGTGCGATTCGTACCACATGTCATACCGGAAGGCGGAGCGGGCGGCGGCGTCATCGTCGCAATTGATGACAGACAGATTGCCATGGGCGAGGCGCTTGTGCTGTTTGTCCGGGCGGCATACTCCCAGTTTTTTTCCAGGCAGGTGGGCACGGCTGTATCGTGCCCATCGTGACAGTCGTGTCTGATGTGCTTTTTTCGATTTTTCAAGACCCTATGTTTCTTGGTGGATTTCGCAAAAACCCTCACCAAGGGGACCATAGGTTGCGGTAAAGTCAAAGCCGCAAATTTCACAAGAAAGATTGCCCTGAGCACTTAACACGGCAGCTTTTTTCTCATTCACGAGATTAGGATTTCTCTATTGTTTCTTCGTTGTCGTCAGACGTGCCTCCTCACGTGTTATCCATAAATCGTAAACGCTGGAGTCAGTATGCCCCTCTCCGGACGAATACGCAAGAAAAAATACATGAGGTGGTGAGGGAGAGGACGGGTGGAGACGATGGAAAGTCATGCCTTTTTCAGACAGAGCAGCCGACCCTCCAGGCCGCCGTTGAAGAGGGTTTTCTGCCAGAGCGGTTTGCCGCCGAGCTGGCCGGTCAGCTCGGCGGCGCCGAGATAGAGAAAGGCGGCGCTGAGGAGGGATTCCCGGCGGATGAGGGCGCCGAGATCGCGCAGCAGGCGTCCTGCGTCGTTTTTGTCGTGCAGGCGGATGCCGTAGGGCGGGTTGGTGACGAGCACGCTTTGCTGGCTAAGCCGGGTCTGGCGGAAGTCGCAAACGGCAATGGGCACCGTGTTGCCGTGGGGCAGGAGACTGAGGTTGGTTCTGGCAGCCTTTGCCGCCGCCGGGGCGATGTCGCTGCCGGCAAGAAGCCCTTTGGCGGGCCGGCGGATCAGGGCGTTGGCCTCGCTTTTTACCTGCTGCCAGAGGCCGGCGTCAAAGTCCGGCAGGCTTTCAAAGCCGAAACGACGGCGCAGAAAGCCGGCCGGAATGCGGCAATGGTGCATCAGCGCCTCGCAGAGGAGGGTGCCGGAGCCGCACAGGGGGTCGAGGAGCGGCATATCGCCGTTCCAACCGCTTAAGGAGATGATGGCTGCGGCCAGGGTTTCCTGCATCGGCGCCTCGACGCTTTCTTTGCGGTAACCGCGCCGGTGCAGGGACCCGCCCGAGGTGTCGATGCTGATGATCGCCTTGTTGCGGTCGATGCGCAGGTTGAGCCAGAGGTCGGGCTGAATGGTGTCGATGTTCGGTCTGATGCCGCAGCGGTCGCGGAAATGGTCGACCACCGCGTCCTTCAGGCAGAGGGCGGCGTAGTGGGAGTGTTTGATGGCGCTTGCCGCCACCGTTGCCTTGACGGCAAAGGTCTGCTGCTCGGAGAGCAGCAGGTGCCAGTCGATCTTGCGCGCCGTCTGGTAGAGATATTTGGTGCTGTGGCAGTCAAAGGTGAGGAGCGGGGCAAGAATGCGGGTGCAGAGCCGGGACAGGTAGTTGGCCCGGTAGAGGGTGGCCGAATCGGCGGAGAAGTAGATCCCCATGAAGGCGGTCTTGACGTCGTCACCGCCGAGGGCGGTCAGTTCCGCGGCGCCCTCCGGTTCGAGGCCCCGGGCGATCTGGGCGAAATAGCGGCCGGTCTTCTGGTAGGCGAACATGGAGGCGGTCATCGTGCCGCCGGTTTTTTCTTGCTGGTGAGAAATTCCAGGCTCTCCTCGTCGTGCCGCCGGTAGGCCTCGTCCGCCAGTTTTTTCAGGGTGTAGGTGATGGTGTCCGGCGCCGGCAGCGGTTCGATGACCGGCAGGAGATGTTCGACGGGTACCGGCGCGGCGATGGCCATTTTTTTTTCCAGGCTCTGGGCGATGCCGATCTCCATGCCGCCTTCCATGCTCCCCACTTTTTTCGGGCCACCGAGGGAACGGAGGAAACCGAGCATGGAGCCGAGATCGTTCTGCATGTGGAAGAGTTCGATCTCCTCGGCAAGATTCTGGTTGGCCTCTTTCAGTTCTGCAAATTTCTGCCGGTACTGGCGGGTGTGGAATTCGAGGCGGTCGTAGCAGTCGAGCAGGAGGTTCGTGAACCGACCGCGCCGGGTCAGGCCATGCACCTGGATGCCCTCGAAGACCCGCGCCCGGATGGTGGATGATTCGGCGAAAAACGGATCGTAGAACTGTTTTTTTTCAAAGGTGGTGAGGGAGAGAAAACGGTCGATCAACCCTTCCTCCTTGAGGATGATGTAGATGCGGATCAGGTCGAAGCTGATCCGTTTCTCCAGGATGAAGGACTGCATCCGGATCTCGTTTTCCAGATCAAGCGTGTCCTCCTCGATCAGCTTGCGGAAGCCGAAGTAGCGGTCGGCCATGTCTCTCTTGATCTCGTAGGCGATGACCTCGTCGATTTTTGCTGGCATGGAGTTTTGTCAGGAGAAGGTGAGGATGTTGAAGCCCTTGGCTGCGGACCAGGGGCGGGTGGCGGCAAAACCGCTGATCTCAAAGAGGATGACTTCAAGCAGCAGATACGTTCTGCTGCCCTTGCGCAGGCAGCCGGTGACGGTGTCGCCGTGGTGGCCGAGCGCCGCATGCAGGTGGATTTTCGGCTCGTCGTCTTCATCGCGGAAGATACTGCCGCTGCCCAGGGTCTCGCGGGCGTCGCGCACTTCGCGCCAGACCGGTTCGGGCGGCATGACCGGTTTGCGCGGCCCGGTGACGAGATCGATCTCACGGATGCCGCCGATGACCTGAAACCAGGCGTTGCGGATGTTTTCCTTTTTCACGATGTCGGTCAGGCCGGCGAGCAGGTCATCGCCGTCGTCAAAGCGGATGGCGAGCACTCTGCCGATGGTGCCGCTGCGGTAGTCCATGGGGATGTCTCCTGGGTGTTCCTGTCCAAAGGCACAGGCGTGAGAGCTGTCAGCCGTCCTGCCATTTCTGCCGTTCCGCCGCCGCCTTGAGCAGGCGGAAGATCTCCCGGCCCAGTACTGCGCTGCGGTTGTGGGTGTAGCGCCAGGCGGCGAGCCGCACCGCATCGGTGTCAAGGTCGGGAAAGTGGGAGGCCGCGGCGGTGATGGCCGGGCTGGGCCAGGAACGGGCGTCCTCCTCATCGGCATCGCCATTTTCGGCGGCGGCAATGGCCTCGTTGATGATGGTGTCGCGCAGATTTTCCAGTTCGTGGAACTCTTTTTTGTGTTTGAGGCGGGAGCCATTCTGTTCCTCCATGAAGGCAAAGAGCGGCCCGCTGTCGTCGAGTTCACGGAGGTTTTTTGCCAGAAACTTGATCTGCCGCTTCCGGGCCCCGGTTTTCAATGGTCGGGCGGCCAGGATTTCCTTCTTGAGGAAGTCGTCGCAGGGCAACCGGTTGATGTCCTGGGGCGAGAGTTCCACCAGTTCGACGGCCAGGGCCTCAATGTTTTTGACCCGCCGTTTTTTTTCGGAGCGCGACAGCTGATAGTCCATGATTTTAGTTGCTAAGGTTCGCGGCGCTACGGTACTATGAGCCCTTGTCAGAGGCGGGCCGGGGTAGCGCCTGTTCTCCCTATCTAACCCGAAAGCTGCTGCGGACGCAAAAGAATAATTGTTCCCTGCCCAGGAAGGAGCCGTGATGACGACAAAAAAATTTACTGTGACCCAGCCGACCCGCATCCGTTTCGGGGTCGGGGTGATTGACGATCTGGCCCAGGCCGTCGCCGATGTCGGCGGCGCCAAGGTGATGCTGGTGGTTGATC
>CAZUZJ010000019.1:0-16965 GCA_964624225.1 uncultured Desulfobulbia bacterium
GGTCTCCCTGCCCTGATCGTCGAGAAAGGTGGCGTGCAGCGCCTCGCTGTAAGTGGTGCCGAGCTTGAAGATGTGGCCGACTTCGATGCCGCGGGTCAGGGAAAGCTGGCCGCCGCAGACAGGACAGCGATCGTCCGCGGTGACCATGCGCAGATCGGCGGAGCGGCTGATGGTGAAGTCGCGGCCGATGACGACGTTCTGCAGGTGAAAGTTTTTTTCGTTGGCGCCGACGGTGAAATTGATCATCTTCAGGACTTCCAGATCGGCAACCAGGGGCAGGGCGAGATCGACCGGACCCAGATAACCGGTGGGAACGCCGGTGCAGTCGAAAGTTTCCTGGTCGTCGGCCAGCCGGACCTCGGTGGCGCCGAGCAGGTTCTGCAGCTTGACCGGCTGCACCTCGTGGTCGCCACGCAGCAGGACGGCCACCGGAGCCCCGTCTGCCATATAGATCATGGTTTTCACCAGCTGCCGCGGCGCGATGCCGAGAAATTCGCAGACCGCGGTTACCTTGCGCTTGCCAGGCGTCTCCACCTTTGTCAGGGGCAATGGCTCCACCGGGGTCGAGGGCGCGCTTTCCATGGCCCTGGCCTTTTCCATGTTGGCGGCATAGGAGCATTGGGCGCAGATGACCAGCGTGTCCTCGCCGGTGTCGGCCAGCACCATGAACTCATGGGAAAAGCTGCCGCCGATGGTGCCGGAGTCCGCTTCCACGGCCCGGAATTTCAGGCCGCAGCGGGTGAAGATGCGGTGGTAGGCATAGCTCATCTTTTCGTAGGTGACTTCTGCGCCCCTCTCCGTGGCATCGAAACTGTAGCCGTCCTTCATGATGAATTCCCGGCCCCGCATCAGGCCGAAACGGGGACGGATCTCATCGCGGAACTTGGTCTGGATCTGGTAGAGATTGACCGGCAGGTTGCGGTAAGAGTGGATGTTCTTGCGGACCAGATCGGTGATGACCTCCTCGTGGGTGGGACCGAGGCAGCTTTCCCGCTCATGGCGGTCGGTGAAACGCAACAGCTCGGGACCGTATTTTTTCCAGCGGCCCGATTCCTGCCAGAGATCGGCCGGCTGCACCATGGGCAGCAGCAGTTCCTGGGCGCCGGCATTGTTCATCTCTTCCCGGACGATCTGCTCCACCTTGCGGATGGATTTGAGGCCGAGCGGGAGATAGGAATAGATGCCGGAGGCGAGTTTGCGGATAAAGCCGGCGCGCAGCAGCAGTTTGTGGCTGACCACCTCGGCCTCGGCTGGTGTCTCTTTCAGGGTCGGTAACAGCAGTTGGGTAAAACGCATGGGTGTCCTTGGTTCTGGAGAAATTATTTGTTCTTTTTTTCTGCGGCCAGGGCATCGATTTCGGTGAGAAAGACCTGAAGAAGATGCTCTTCAGGGACCTTCTGGACCAGGGTGCCTTTTTTGAAGATGATGCCGACTCCCTTGCCGCCGGCAAGGCCGATATCGGCCTCCTTGGCCTCGCCGGGTCCGTTTACCACACAGCCCATGACCGCAATCTTGAGAGGGGTATCGATCTTCTGGATGTGTTCCTCCACCTTTTCCGCCAGGCCGAAGAGATTGATCTGACAGCGGCCACAGGTCGGACAGGAGATCAGTTCCGGCCCGCGCTCACGGATGCGCAGACAGCGGAGCAACTCATAGGAGACCCTGATTTCCTCGATCGGATCACGGGTCAGGGAGATGCGGAAGGTGTCGCCGATCCCTTCAAACAACAGCATGCCGAGGGCCACGCTCGATTTGACCGTGCCGGCGATGAGTCCGCCCGCCTCGGTCACCCCGAGATGGAGCGGATATTCACACTGGCCGGCAAGGAGGCGGTAGGCCGCCACCGTGGTCAGGGTGTCCGACGATTTAAGCGAGATCTTCTGCTCGAAGAAGTGCAGGTTTTCCAGCAGGCGGATGTTGCGGATGGCGCTTTCCACCAGGGCCTCGGCCGTGGGGTGGCCGTGGCGGGCAAGGATGTCCTTTTCCACGGAACCGGAGTTGATTCCGACCCGGATCGGTACGTGATGGACCTTGGCGGCCGCCACCACCTTGCCCAGTTTTTCCGGACCGCCGATGTTGCCGGGATTGATGCGGATGCCCTGGGCGCCGTTTTCCATGGCCGCCACCGCCAGACGGTGGTCGAAATGGATGTCGGCAATAAGGGGGATCGTGATCCGGTCACGGATGGGGCGGATTGCCTCGGCCGCCGCCAGGTCCGGCACCGCCACCCGGATGATCTCGCAGCCGGCGTCCGCCAGACGACGGATCTGCGCCACGGTCGCCTCCACGTCGCGGGTGTCGGTGTTGGTCATGGACTGGACAGCGATGGGGGCACCGCCGCCGATGGCAACCGGGCCCACCTTGATCTGTTTGGTCGGTTTTCGTGTGATCATAATCAGCAGACTATACCTGCTTTTTCTGAAACTTTTAAGTCGGAAATGAAGATGGTCTTGTAAAAACCCGCAAACCATGGCAGGCGGGAAAGTGAAAACAACGAGTTGGATTGCGCCACCTGTCGGAATCGTGGCTTTTTACGCTTCCGGCAAAAATAAATAAAGAATTCCACGAAAGTAAAAAAGCAGATGGTCTTCCCTGTTGAATTCCGCCGGCGCTCCTGCTAGTATGGCGACCATGAAATTTCTCGTCTCTCTCATCGGGGTGGTGCTGATCCTCGAGGCCCTGCCCTATGTCGCCTTTCCCGAGGCCATGCAGAACTGGCTGAAGCAGGTCTCCGCCATGGATCCGGCGGTGCTGCGGGTTATCGGTCTGCTGGCCATGGGCGGCGGTCTCCTGCTCTGCTATGTTGCCCAGCGGACCACGCTGCTGTAGCCTCTTTTTGCCTGCCGATACCCATGTCTGACCCGATTCCTTCCCTCTATCATCTCGATTCGTATCATTACGAGTTGCCGCCGGAACGGATCGCCCAGCATCCGGCCCCGCAACGCGACTGTTCCAGGCTGCTGGCCTGCCGGCGCGACAGCGATGCCATCACCGATCACCTCTTCACTGATATTGTTGATTTTCTCTCCCCCGGCGATCTGCTCGTTGTCAACAACACCCGGGTCTTCCCGGCCCGCTTGCTGGGCAGAAAGGAGAGCGGCGGCCGAGTCGAGCTTCTTGTCCTGCGCTACCCGCAGGCAGCCGACCATGCGGGTGGGCTTGTTGCAACGGGAATGGCTCGGGCTGAGGTCACCGGACTCCTGCGCTCGTCCAAGGGCTGCCGAAACGGGCAGCGAATCATGTTTGCCGATGACCTCTCTGCCGAGGTCATCGAGACGCTGGGCGAGGGAAAGGCCCGGCTGCTGCTCCACTATCATGGGGATCTGGCCCTGCTGCTTGACCGCTACGGTCGACTGCCGTTGCCGCCCTATATCAGACGGGAAGATGGGGAGGAGCCGGAGGACCGACAACGCTATCAGACGGTGTTCGCTGCGGCGACCGGCGCGGTAGCAGCACCGACCGCCGGCCTGCATTTCACTCCCGAGCTGCTTGCCAGGCTGGCGGACAAGGGGGTGGAGCGGGCGAGCGTGACCCTGCATGTGGGATACGGCACCTTTGCCCCGGTGCGGGTGCAGGATATCCGCCAGCATCGCATTCATGCGGAATACCTTGTTGTCACGCGGGAAACCGCAGAGCGGATCAACGAGACGCGGCAGCGGGGCGGGCGGATTTGGGCGGTGGGCACCACCACGGTGCGGGCGCTGGAGTTTGCCGCCGATGAAACCGGCCGGGTCCATGCCCGGGAAGGCTGGTGTGATCTCTATATCTATCCCGGTTATCGTTTTAAGGTGGTGGAGAATCTCATCACCAACTTTCACCTGCCCGGCTCGTCTCTGCTTTTTATGGTCAGCGCCCTGGTCGGTCGCGAGAAGCTGCTTTCCTGCTACCGTCATGCCCTGGTGCACGGATACCGCTTTTTTAGTTATGGCGACGCGATGATCATTGCGCGGGCGCAGGAGGATGGCGGGGGAAGCGGGGAGCGGAAATAGGAAATCAGGAGTCAGGAAGCGGCCGGGACCGCTTTCTGACTCCTGATCTTCAGGAGGCCGCTGCGCAGGGGCAGGAGGCGGATGCCTTGTCGCAGCCGCCGCTGGCCGGCGCGGTGGTGGTGGCGGCGGATGAATCGCATTTGCCGGATTTGCAGCTCGAATAGCCGTCGGCGTACCAGCCGCCGCCCTTGAGGTGGAAGGCGCTGCTGGAGATCAGTTTTTTCAGGCTGCCATGACAGTCCGGACAGGTGGTGAGCGGTTCGTCGGCAATGCTTTGCCACGCCTCCGTCACCTTGTTGCATTTCTCGCATTCGTACTCGTAAATAGGCATTTGCGTTCTCCCTGAAAAATATACTTTCGTGAAACGGGTTAAAATGTAATAGTTAGTGGTGAAAGCAGGAAACCGCGTTGCCCGGAGGGGTGACGCGGTGCGGGTGATAACGGATTTTATGACAGCGTTTCAATAGTAATGTTGACCAGTGGCTCTGTCAACAGGCAGTCGATATTTTTCATGGAGTCCGGTGGGGAGGAGAAAGGGTGCAGCAGATACTGAGCCTGCAGGCCGCCGAGGGAATGGTCCTGGCCAAGGATGTCTTTACGGCGGATGGCCGGGTGCTCTGCGGTAAGGGGACAGTGCTGACCGTGTCCATGATTGAACGTTTTGTCAGGATGGAGGTGAGTCACATCACCGTGGAGGGGCATCCGGTTCATGTTGAAGGGGAAAAGACCCTGGAGCAGGAACTGGCTGACATCGAAAAGAGATTCTCCCGGGTCGGGCATGTGCCGCCCCTCATGTATATCAAAAAGAGAATTATGCAGCGCAGGATTGCGAGCAGAAAAGGCGGGTGATGGAAGACAAACGGCAGTCCGATTTCCGCAAGGCGTTGCGGGATGTGAAGAATCTTCCCACTCTGCCCGGCATCATCGCCAAGCTGACCAGGATGGCGGAGGATCCGGACACGACCACGGAGCAGATGGGCAAGGTGATCAGCAAGGACCATATCCTCGCCGCCAAGCTGCTGAAACTGGTCAATTCCGCCTTTTACGGCTTTCCCCAGAAGATCAGCTCCCTGAACAGCGCCATCATCCTGCTCGGCTTCAATGTCATCAAGAGCCTCATCATCAGTTCGTCGATTTTTGAACTGATGGAGGCACAGGATGTCGAGTTGTGGGAACATTCCCTCGGTTGCGCTGTTGTCTGCAGTGTACTGGCCAAGCGGCTCAATGTCAGCGACCCCGAGGAGGTGAGCACTGCCGGGCTTATCCATGATATCGGCAAGGTGGCGATCAAGATGGAGCTTTCCGCCGAATATGCGGCGATCGGACAGCTCGTTCATGACAAGCAGATCAGCAGGTTTGCCACCGAAAGCGAACTGCTCGGCCTCGATCACGCCGAAGTAGGCGGCTGGTTGGCAAAAAGCTGGAATCTGCCGCCGAAGCTGGTGGAACCCATTGCCTGCCATCACAATCCGAAGGAGTCAAAGGACGAAAAGATTGCCACGGCAATTATTCATTTCAGCGATATTCTGATCCGCGGACTCGGCTATGGTCATGGTGACGATATCTGGGTGCCGCCCTTGAGCAAGAGTGCCTGGGAGACGCTGAACCTCACGGCCCAGGATATCGATGAGATCATCGACGAGGTTGAGGAAAAGCTGTGGGATGTCAAAGGGTTCAGTCTGGAAATCCAGTCCGGAGCGGAAGGCGCTCCTGTTTCCTCATAACAACGGGCAGGGGAAAATCACCCCGGAATCAATATGAAGCGCATTCTCATTGTCGGCGACATCATCGGCAGCTCCTCTGAGCATAGAATTCTTTTGGAGGCGAAGGGGTACCAGCCCCTGTTCACCAAAAAACTGCAATCCGCCGTCTCGCTCATTCTGGAGGATCCGCCGGACATGCTCATCATGGAGGCTGGATTCGGTGACGCGCCGGACAGCATGGCGCTGCTCGGTGCGGTCAAGGGTTGCCTGCAGAAGACCAACATTCCGGTTCTGCTGGTGGTGACGGAAAAGCATGTCGCCATCGGTATCGACTGGCAGACCTATCAGGTTGATGATATTCTTGTCCCGCCCTTTTCCCCGGAGCTGATGCTGGCCCGCATCGAACTCGCCGAGGCGCGGATGATCCGTGTCTTTGACAACAACCCGCTGACCAAGCTGCCGGGGAATACCTCCATCCTCAAGGCCATCCAGCGCGCCATCGACGCTGACGAGAGTTACGGGGTCTGCTACATCGATATTGACAACTTCAAGCCTTACAACGACCGCTATGGTTTTTCCCAGGGCGATGACGTCATCCTCATGGTGGCCCGCATCGCGGTCAACGTCATCGATGAGTTGGCCAGGGTCGGCAGCTTTGTCGGCCACGTCGGCGGCGACGATTTTGTCTTTATCGTCCGGGAGGAAAAGGTGAAACCGGTCTGTGAGCGGATTCTCGCCAATTTCGATGTGGTGCGCAACATGTTCATTCCGGCCGAGGATCTCCGGGCCGGCTGTTATGTGGAAAAGGACCGGCAGGGCCGGGAGACCATCTTCGGGCTGCTCAGTCTCTCCATCGCCGTGGTCATGACCGGCTCCCATGTCTACAGCCATTCCGACGAGGTGGCCACCGCTGCCTCCGAAGTAAAGCATTTTGTCAAGCAGAAGGAGGGCAGCAATTATATGATCGACCGCCGCTCCCTGAAGAAAAAGTTGTAGCAGCCCATTTGCCAGCGGTTTCTAACCTGTCGATTTCGACTTTGTCCCGGCCGGGATTTTCTCTTTTTCCCTCCAAGGTCTTTTCTCTTTTTGTATGTATTTGTCGTTTCCCTCTGTCGGCACGGGAAGACAACATCCCATTGATGTGAAAAAAAAAGACGCATATGGCAGGATATGGTTGCCAAATGGGTCGAGTGGGGTATATATGCAAAACATCTTCCATTGACAGGTCGTTTTATTTCGTGAGGATGTTTTCTCTTTTTGCTGCACTGGCCGCCAGCATCGGCGTCCTTCATGCACTTTAGCTCACTGTGCCGATTGAGACATGAAATGACGACCACCTTTTAATAAAGATGAACCAGTGATGTCATCGCTGCATTTCGCGTCAGCCGGCGCGGCAAGAATGGGATGACAAGCCCCGCATGGGAGGAAAACGATGAACAGATCACTTGTTGAGATGGCCGCGGATATCGTTCAGTCACAATGCGCATCCGCAACCATGACCGCCGACGAAATCAAGGAGTCATTACAGCAGACCTTTTCCGTGCTGCAATCCTTGCAGAAGACCGAATTGACCGCCGAAACGGAGCCGCCCGCCGAAAAAGGGAAAGAGTCTTCCGGTGTCGTTGCCGTGGCCCCGGAAAAATCGATCCAGAAAAACCGGATCATCTGCCTGGAATGTGGTCAGTCCTTTACCCAGCTCTCCCCGAAACACTTGGCCAGCCACGGACTTTCCGGCCGCGACTACCGGAAAAAATACGGTTTTTCGCTCCGTCAGCCCCTGTGTGCCCGGTCATTGACCGAGCGCCGTAAAGAGGCGGGCAAGGAACGCGGGGTGCCTGAGAATCTGTTGAAATCAATCGCGGCCCGAAGAAAGAAAACGGGCGGCAAAGGCAAGGCGGCAAAGGAATAATAAGCGGCGTGGCAGGCAGCGGACGTGATAGGTATCTTTGATTCAGGCGTCGGCGGCATGACAGTGGCCCGCGCCATTGAGCAGCTGCTGCCGAAAAAAAATATCGTCTATTTCGGTGATTTGGCCCGTACTCCCTACGGATCGAAAAGCCCGGAAACCATTCGCCGCTATTCGCGACAGAATACCGAGCTGCTGCTGGAAAAGGGGGCGAAAATCATAGTCATCGCCTGCAATTCGGCGGCCAGCGTCGCCTCGGATCTGCTGGCAGCCGAATGCAGCGCCCCGGTGTTCGAGGTCATCACCCCGGCCATTGATCGGGCGGTCCGGCTGTCGAAGAGCGGGCGGATCGGCGTTATCGGCACCCGGGCGACGATCAAGAGCACCATCTACGAGACGAAGATCCGCCAGATCCGCCCCGATGCCGCGGTTTTTTCTCAGCCGTGTCCGCTGCTCGTTCCCCTGGTGGAAGAGGGATGGCTCGACAAGCGGGAAACGAAGATGATCATCCGGCGCTATCTTCATCCCCTCAAGCATAAAGGGGTCGATACCCTGGTGCTCGGCTGTACTCACTATCCCTTGCTGAAACACCTGATCGCCCCGCGGATCGGCAACGGGGTTGATGTTATTGATTCATCCACCGCCGTGGCCTGGGTGGTCAAACAATACCTCATCGATCACCCGGAAATGGACAGACTGCTCGACGACGGCGGTCGGAGGCATTATTACGTCTCCGACGTCACCGAGGCCGCTCAGGCAACGGCGGAGCGGATTTTCGGCAGAAAGGTGGAACTCGTGCAAGTGGACTTGGAGGGAAAATAAGCTATGATACGAAACGTGCTGGTGGCGCAGCTGTTGCTGCTCGTCCTGGCCATCCCCGGCGTCTGCGGTGAACTGGCCCTCACCCCGGCGGAGATCGCCAGCCGGATTCAGGAAAAATACGAAAAGAGCCAGGCCTTCCGGGCCGATTTTCAGCAGACCTCGACGGTTGGCGGCATGCAGCACCGCCAGCGCCACGGCCGCGGCACCATGGCCATTCAGAAACCCTCTTTTCTCCGCTGGGATTACTCCGAACCGGAGCAGCAGGTGCTGGTGAGCGACGGCAAGGAGTTTTTCCTCTACTTTGCCGGGGAACGACAGATGATCGTCACCCCGGCCAAGGAGTATCTCCAGGAGGATGTGACCTACAGCTTTTTTTCCGGTACCGGCAATCTGCTGCGGGACTTCGAGGTAACGGAGGTGCCCGGATATCTGGCCGGGGAGGAAGGGGCCGCCATTGCCCTCAGACCGAAGAAACCGCATCCTCAGGTTGATGTCATGCATGTCTGGGTTGATGAAAACACCTATCTCGTCACCCGTCTGCAGGTCTTTGATCATCTTGGCAGCGTGACCGAGCTGGTTTTTGCCAATCCGGTGGTTGATCAGCCCTACCCGGAGGAGTTTTTCCGCTTTACCCCGCCCGAAGGAACGGAGATCATCAGGCAGTAGAGCCGGCGCCCCGCCGACGGCCCGGTCTGCTGCTGACCCTGCATGATGCCTCCCGATCGTCCTTTTCATGTCGAGCTGATCTCCATGCCGTGGGCCGCCTTTCATCGGCCATCTGTGCAGCTCGGGGCGCTGGCCGCTTTTCTGCGCAGCAAAGATGCAGGCGTGCAGGTGCGTTGCCGGCATCCCTCTCTGGGACTTGCTCGTGATCTGGGTAAAGATCTTTATCACGCCATATCTGCCAATGTCTGGGTCTGTGAGGCCCTCTATGCTGCTCTCCTTTTTCCCGAGCAGCGTGAGCAGGCCCGCCGTTTGGCGGAACGGGAGTTCCGGGCCGGCGACTCCACCGTTTCCTTTGCGGTTGATCGGGTCTGCGCCCTGCTGGAGAAAAATCTTGCCGAGTGGCTGGAAAAAACGGAGTGGAAGACAATCGATCTTGTCGGTTTTTCCGTCTGCTTCAACCAGCTCTTTGCCACCCTGGCCGCGGTCCGCGCCGTGAAAGAAATCCGGCCCGATCTGCCGGTGGTGCTGGGCGGCTCCGCCTGTCACGCCGAGGCGGCCCCGGCTTTTTTCCGTTTGTTCCCCGTTGATTACCTGATCAGCGGCGAAGGGGAAGAACCGCTTTTTTCCCTGTGCCGCCATCTGGCCGGGCAATCAATGGACCTGCACGCCCGGGTGCATCATGCCGATTGTGGCACGGCGACGACAACCGGGGATGCTGACGATCAGCTCGCCATGGCGACGCTGCCCCGGCCCGATTATGACGACTATTTTCGCGAGATGGAAACCGTTTTCCCTGGCCGACCTTTTATCCCGACCCTGCCGGTGGAGTTTTCCCGGGGCTGCTGGTGGCGGAAGTGCACCTTCTGCAATCTCAATCTCCAGTGGCACGGTTACCGCTGGAAAAAGGCGGAACACATGGCGACCGAGGTAGCGGCTCTGGCCGAGCGCCACCGAAGTCTCGATTTTGCCTTTACCGATAACGCCCTGCCGCCGGCCGAGGCCCTCTCCTTTTTTGCCGCCATGGCGGCTGCGGGACGGGATTATCGTTTTTTCGGGGAGATCCGCGCCGATTATCGCGGTGCGAGCCTGGCCAGGAGCCGCGCCGGCGGCCTGACCGCGGTGCAGGTCGGCATCGAGGCCTTCAGCGACTCCCTGTTGCGACGTTTTGCCAAGGGAGTGAGGGTGATCGACAATCTGGCGATCATGCGTGATGCCGCGGCCTCCGGCGTGGTGCTCGACGGCAATCTGATTGTCGAATTTCCAGGCAGCAGCGTCCAGGAGGTGGAAGAGACCCTGATGGTCCTCGATTTTGTCCTGCCCTTTCACCCCCTGACCACCGCCTCGTTTTTTCTCGGTCACGGCAGCCCGGTGGACTGCCGGGCCGCTGACCATGGCATTCGCGCCACCATGGTCCATCCCCGTTTTGCCGCCATGCTGCCCGCGGCCATTGCCAAGGCATTTCCTTTTCTCATCAAGGGCTATCGCGGCGACCGCGGCCAGCAGCGGCGGCAGTGGCGGCCGGTGGTGGACAAGGTGCGAAACTGGCGACTCTTTCATGAAAAACAGCGCCCGCGGGGCAATTCCCTGCTCTGCCGGCGCGACGGCGGTGATTTTCTCATCATCCGGCAGGTTCGGGATAACGGCGAGGTGCAGCATCATCGGTTGGCCGGGCTGTCGCGGCGCATCTATCACGCCTGCGACGAGATCGTCTCCCTGGCCGAGCTGACCGCCCTCTTTCCGGCCCTGCCGGTGGATCGTATCGAGAGTTTTTTGTTTGATCTTGTTGAGAAACGATTGGTGTTCCGGGACGGGGATCGTTTTCTCGCCCTGGCGGCCCGGGAAAGCGGGTGATCATGATGGCCGGGGCGGTCGGGATGACGAGTGAAAAATGATCGTCTCGTACACACTCGCAAACCATGGCAGGCGGGAAAGTGAAAACAACGAATGACAAAACATGAAATGCCCAGTGAAGGAGACATTGCTGGTGGTTGGCGGCTGCCGCAGCGGCAAGAGCCGTTTTGCCGAACAGTGGGCAGTCGCACGCGGCGGTCGGCGAACCTATGTCGCCACCATGGTGGCGGGCGATGACCCCGAACTGGCGGAGCGGGTGCGCCGGCACCGGCTGGAACGCGACCGGCAGTGGCGGATTGTCGAGGAATCGTCGAACATCGCTGCCGTGATCGGGGAAACGGCGCCTGATACCGATCTTTTTCACATCGACTGCGTCACCGTGTGGCTGACCAATCTGCTTCTGGGCGGGGACAGCGACGAGGCCATTCTCGCCCAGGTGGGGGAACTGGCAGACGCCATTCGTCACTGCCCGGCCTCGGTGGTGCTGGTGGCCAATGAGGTGGGGCTCGGCATTGTCCCCGAGGCGCCGCTGGCCCGACGTTTTCGTGACCTGGCCGGCTGGTGTAACCAGCGGATCGGCGCCTGCTGCGACAGGGTGGTTTTCATGGCAGCCGGGTTGCCGCTCTATCTGAAGTGAGGAGGCAGGGATGAACAGACATGGAGGCAATATTGTTGCCACCGCCCGTGAACTCGGCTGCCGGGTGACGGACCTCATTGATATGAGCAGTAACCTGACCCCCCTGGGAATGGCGCCGGGGCTGCGGGAGACGCTGGAACAGGGGCTCGACCAGATTGCTTATCTGCCGGAGACGGCGAGTGAAACCCTGCGCCAGCTCTTTGCCGCGGCCCACGGGCTGGCCGAGGACGAGGTGCTGGTCGGCAACGGCACCACCGAATTCATCTTTGACCTGCCCCGTCTCTTTGCCGGCGGTCGGGCGCTGATCGTCACGCCCACCTATGCCGATTATGCCCTGGCCTGTTCCTGGGCCGGGGTGGAGGCGCAGGAGTTCATGCTCGACCCGGACTCTGATTTTCAGCTGTCCCTGGAACGGCTGGCCGCGGAGCTGCGCGGCGGTGAGCTGGTTTTTCTCTGCAATCCGAACAACCCCACCGGCGGTCTTCTCGCCCATGAGACCCTGCGCGATTTCCTCAATCGCCATCCGCGCACCTTTTTTCTGGTGGATGAATCCTACCTGCCGTTCACCCGGGAGCAGTCGCTGCTTGCCGCCCCCTTGCCGGCCAATCTCTTTGTCCTCTTTTCTTCTTCAAAAATATATGGTATTCCAGGACTCCGGCTTGGTTTTCTCGCCGCCCGTCCGGCCAACCTGCGTCGTTTCGGCGAGCGCCGCCGGCCCTGGGGCGTCAACCGGCTGGCCCAACTGGCCGGAGAATATCTGCTGCAGCACGGTGAGGAATATGCCGACGAGGTGCGTTCCTTTGTCGCCACCGAGCGGCCCTGGTTTGTCGCCGAGCTGGCCCGGATCCCGGCGATCCGCATCGTGCCCGGCGCCGCCAATTTCATTCTCTGCCGGCTGACCGGCAGGATGCGGGCCGCTGGGCTGCGGGAGAGGATGCTGGCCAGCCGGATCATGATCCGCAATTGTGCCAATTTCAGCGGACTCGATGACTCCTATTTCCGGATTTCTCTGAAGAGCCGGCGGGAAAACGAGACCTTCCTGCGGGCGCTGACCGCCATCCTGGCCACGGCAGAGTAAAACATAACAGACAATAATAGTATGAGAATCGCTATTCTATCCGACACCCACGACCAGGTCGGCAATCTG
Source organism: uncultured Desulfobulbia bacterium (assembly GCA_964624225.1). Taxonomy (GTDB): domain Bacteria; phylum Desulfobacterota; class Desulfobulbia; order Desulfobulbales; family SURF-16; genus DB1. The sequence continues at coordinate 12,722 of CAZUZJ010000019.1, forward strand.
CGGGCCGCGATCCGCTATTGCAACGCCTACAACGTCCAGCTGCTGATTCACTGCGGCGATCTGATTTCACCCTTCATGCTGGAGGAGCTGGCCGAGTTTGCCGGCGCCGTCCATCTGATCTACGGCAACAATGTCGGCGATCAGCACCTTATCTCCCAGGCCTGCGGCACCCGCTTCCCTTCCATCAGTCATCACGGCGTGCTGGGGGCGGTGGAGGCGGCCGGGCTCAAGATCGCCTTTCACCACTATCCCCAGGTGGCCCGCGGACTTGCCAGCCAGGGGCTGTTTGATGTCGTCTGCTGCGGCCACAATCATCGTTACGGGGTGGAGGAGATTGGCAGTACGCTGCTGATCAACCCAGGCGACATGCTTGGCAAGGAGAATCACCCCTGTTTCGCCATTTTTGACAGCCTGTCGCGCAGGGTGGAAAAGGTCGAGGTGGGAATGAAGATGGATCTGGGAAGAGCCGGCGACGGCGCGTGAGTCTTTCATCCTGACGGTGCAAGACTGCCGGGGCAAACCTGATGAATTCGTAAAACTGAAAATCAACCACAGAGACCACGGAGCACACAGGGATACCTGATTGTATTTAAAGATGTGTTCTCTTTTCTTTCAGTGGTAAAAAAAACTTTACGGGTTCAGCAAACCTGACACAGAGAAAACACAGGATAAACCGTATGGACAACGAGAAGAGCAGCAACGAGATGAGTTTCGCCGAGATGTTCCAGGAAGCGGAGAGCGCCGGGGAGCATCTGAGCCCCGGTCAGAAGGTAAAGGCGGCGATCGTCCGCATCGGCCGGGAATGGGTTTTTCTCGACCTGGGCGGAAAAAGCGAGGGAACCCTGGCCCTGGCCGAGCTGCTCGATGAGGAGGGCAAACCGACGGTCAAGGAGGGAGACGCGATCGACGTCTATTTCCTCGGGGTGGAGCGCAATGAAAAGGTCTTCACCACCAAGATCGGCGGTTCCCCGGGCCGGGCCCATCTCGAGGATGCCTGGCAGAGCGGCATTCCGGTGGAGGGAACGGTGCAGAAGGAGATCAAGGGCGGCTTTGAGGTGAAGATCGGCGGGGCCCGCGCTTTCTGCCCCTTTTCTCAGATGGGTCTGCACAAAATCGCCGACAACGCGGAGTACATCGGTCGCAAACTGGTGTTCCGCATCGTAGAATACAAGGAGAACGGCAGGAATGTCATCGTCTCCCATCGCCGCATCCTCGAAGAAGAGCGGCAGCAGCAGAAAGAGGCACTGCGGGAGAGTCTCGAGGTCGGCCAGATCGTCGACGGTACTGTCACCTCGATCCGCGATTTCGGCGTCTTTGTCGATATCGGCGGCATCGAGGGGTTGATCCCGGTTTCCGAACTGGCCTACGGCCGGGTGGAGGATATCCATGCGGTGGTGGAAAAGGGTCAGCCGGTGCGGGTGATGATCAAGAAGCTCGACTGGGACAACGACCGCTTTTCCTTTTCCCTGCGGGAGACCATGCCCGATCCCTGGCAATCGGCCGATCTGCACGAGGGCACCACGGTGACCGGCACGGTGGCGCGGCTGGTCGATTTCGGCGCCTTTGTCACCCTGGCGCCGGGCATTGACGGACTCATTCACATCTCCCATCTCGGCGGCGGCCGCCGCATCAACCATCCCCGCGAGGTGGTGCGCCAGGGCCAGGAGCTTGAGGTGCGTATCGATTCCATCGACCGGGAACAGAAGCGCATTTCCCTTTCCCTGCCCCAGCAACAGGAGGAGGAGGAAAAGGAAGAAAAGACGGTACGCCGCAGGAAGAACAAGCCCGGCCGGGAAGACGCCATGGCTGACGAGTATCAGCGTTTCCGGGAAACGAGGAAGGACGGCAAGGCTGCCTCCATGGGCACCTTTGCCGATCTGCTGAAGGGGCGGATCGACAAATGAGGGGCTCCGGGGCATTGAGATGAACAGGCCGGCGCCTGGCGAGCGAGGAGGGACGAGTGAACGTCAGAAAAAAAATTCTCCTGGTTGACGATGAGGAGCTCATCGTCAACAGTCTCGCCATGGAGCTGGAGGGGGCCGGCTATGATGTTGCCACCGCCGCCAATGGCCGGGACGGGATTGACGCGCTCCGAAACGGCTATTTCAATCTGCTCGTCACCGATCTGATGATGGAGGGCATGGATGGCCTGGCCGTCCTCAAGGCGGCCAAAGAGATCGATCCGGAAATCGCGGTTATTATCCTCACCGGTTACGGGGAGGTGGATTCGGCGGTGGAGGCCCTGCGGCTCGGGGCCTCCGACTATCTCCTCAAGCCCTGCAGCATTGACGAGTTGCAGGCACGCATCGAAAAATGTCTGGAAACCCAGGATCTGGCCAGAAAAATCAGGATCTACGAAAAGATCCTGCCGGTCTGCGGCGAGTGCGGCAAGGTCTGCGCCGGGGAGAAGGGGAAGAGCGCCAATGGCGAATGGATCGCCATGGACCAGTTCATCAGTAAAAAGACCGGACTCGGCATCAGCCACGGTTATTGCCCGGACTGTTTCGCCGAGGCGATGCGGGAAATTGAACTGGTGCGGAAAAACAAGAAGTAACGCGGGCCCGAAGCGTGCTTCCGGCAATGGCGGCTGCTCCCCTGGGTGCGGGGATCAGCCTTTTTTTACGCCCTTTTGGCGGACGATCTCGAAGAGGACGACCCCGGCGGCGACCGAGGCGTTCAGGGAATCCATGGCGCGCTGCATGGGAATGGTCACCCGGAAATCGCACTGCTGGGCAATCAGCGGGCGGATGCCTTTGTCTTCGCCGCCAATGACCAGGCAGAGCGGGCCGGAAAGATCGGTCTCATAAAGCGACGTCCCGTCCTCCTTGATGGTGCCGTAGACCCAGATCCCCATTTCTTTGAGCCGCTGCAGCATGCGGGCCAGGTTGGTCACCTGGCAGACCGGCAGCACGGCCAGGGCGCCGGCGGAGATCTTTGCCACCGTCCCGCTCAAAGGGGCGGAACGATCTTTGGGGATGATCAGGCCGGTCGCTCCGGCGGCGGCGGCGGACCGGATGATGGCGCCGAGATTGTGCGGGTCCTGGATGGAGTCGAGGGCAACGACAAAGGGAGGAACCTGCTCTTCCAGCAGGGCGAGGAAGGCCTCTTCGTCCAGGGTGGCAAACGGCGCCACCCTGGCAATGACCCCCTGGTGGTTCATCTGTCTGTTGCCGGCCATCCGGAACTCGGCGGCGAATCGTACCGTCACCCCGGCATCACGGGCCTGATCGATGATCGCCTGGATCTTTGCCCCGCTTTTGCCCTTGAGAATCAGGATCTCGTGGATGGTGCGGGGCCGGGCGGCGAGCAGGGCAGCCACCGGATGGATGCCCCAGATCAGATTGTCGTCATGGGTGGTTTCGGTCTTCATGGTGGCGGCTTACGGCTCCGGCAGGACAAGGGGGTGGCCGTTGCGGTCGCGGCGCGAGCGGCTGCGTTCGGCAATGACAATGGCGCGCAGGGTGTCCACCGCCCTCTCCACCGTGTCGTTGACGATGAGGTAGTCATAGAGGGGAGCGTCCGCCATCTCCTGCCGGGCGTTTTTCAGGCGCAGGGCAACAACCTCGGCGGCGTCGGTGCCTCGACCGGCCAGCCGTCGTTCCTGCTCCTGCCAGGAGGGCGGGACAAGAAAGACGGAACAGATATTCTTCTCCACCGTTTTACGCACCTGCCGGGCCCCCTGGACATCGATGTCGAGAAAGACGTCGAGGCCGGCCGCCTGTTTTTCTTCCACCGCCTTTCTGCTGGTGCCGTAAAAATTACCGTGCACCTCGGCCCATTCGAGAAACTCCCCGTGGTCGCGCATGGTAATGAAGGTCTGCCGATCGACAAAATGATAGTCCACCCCGTTGCGTTCTCCCTGCCGGGGCGGCCTGGTGGTGTGGGAAACGGAGAAGGTGAAACCGGTCAGCCCGGCGAAGAGCTGTTTGACGATGGTCGTTTTGCCGGTGCCGGACGGGGCGGAGATGATGATGAGGTTGCCGCTCATGGTTCATCCTCCGGGGCCGGGGAATCATTGAGGGTCGCCGGGGTGAAGCGCTGGGTGATGGTTTCCGGCTGCACGGCGGAGAGGATGACGTGATTGCTGTCAAGGATGATGATGGAGCGGGTCTTGCGACCCTCGGTCACGTCAATGAGCTTCTTCTGCTCCTTGGCCTCTTCCTTTAATTTTTTGATGGGCGCGGATTTGGGTTTTACCACGGCGAGGATGCGGCTTGCCACCACCGAATTGCCGAATCCGACAT